>CADBTD010000352.1 GCA_902797535.1 uncultured Ruminococcus sp.
CCGATAATGCAGTGTATTTTACTGCTGTCTAACTTTGAAAGTTCAGCGAACATCCTTATAAAAGGGGCGATGTCACCCTTATATCCAAGTATCGGCAAGTGATAAAAAGGCATAAGACATGGATTTACAAGTACAGCAGGCAGATCGTATCTGACTGAGAGAAGCGCTGCATAAAATCCTCCGAGACTTGTTCCTGTGACAAGTTCCGGACGGTTATTTTCAATAAGATCGCAAAGCGATGAAAATACCTGTTCGGGCGGCGTGATGTCATGGTCTGTCTGCTTTGATACGGGCTGATATCCGAGTGCGCTCAGTGCGGTATATGCTGCATTGTGACAGCTGCCACGATATCCGTGTATGTTAATGATCTTCATTTATTTTCACCTTATATGTGTATCTCACATTCGCTGAAAAGTGCTGCTTTTCCGCTTATGAGCACACGGTCGCCTGCATCTTCACAGTAAACTATTCCGCCTCTCGGTGATACCTGATGACCGATGAGGGTTTTCTTTCCAAGCCGTTTCGCCCAGTATGGGATAAGATTACAGTGTGCAGAACCGCATACCGGATCTTCGTTTACCTTTATTTTCGGGAAAAATGCTCTTGAAACAAAGTCGTATTTCTCTGATGGTGCGGTTATAATGAGACCCATTCCGTCAGGAATAGAAGCTATACTTTGGAAATCGGGCTGATATCTTATAATATCCTGCTCCTTTTCAAAGACAAGCATAAGGTCACGGCTCAAAAATGCGGCAGCAGGCTGTTGAGTAAAAGGCGCGCACATTTCCGCTGTAAGACTGACGGATAGCGGCATTCTTGACGGAAAGTCCATTTCAAAAAGACTGCCGTTTTTTCTCACCCTTAGTTTACCGCTGAGAGATGTAAAGTCAAAAGCTTCAGCACTGCTGTCATAGAAATTTGCCAGTACAAATGCACTCGCCAAAGTTGCGTGACCGCAGAGATCTACTTCTTTTCCGGGAGTGAACCAGCGTATATGATATGTTTCGTTTTCACGCACGATAAAAGCCGTTTCCGATAGATTGTTCTCAGCGGCGATCTTTTTCATTAGTTCATCGGGCAGCCAGCTCTCCATAACACATACAGCGGCGGGGTTGCCGCTGAATACTTTGTCTGTGAATGCGTCAGCTATATATTGTTTCATGTGTTCCTCCGATCATGTTTTTTCTTGGCTTTGAAATTATTTATAAAGAATTCTTTTGCATTCATTATATCACAATATGTGCCAAAAGTAAAGCTGCCATTCGGTTATTCTCGTATGATATGATTTTTCTCAAATAAGATCTGCATCATACCTTTTATCAAAGTATCGGTTCTTTGTTATGCGGTAATATTTTCCTTGTAACGCGGTAGTGCTTTGTTGACCCACAGCAGGAAATGATGTATAATTAATTGAGAATGAAAGAGGTGAGCGGTATGAAAGGAAGATTTATATCCAACAATGTTCCTGCAAGCATTCTGACAGGTATTCTGTGGATAGTTTTATGGTTTCCGATGATTTTGGCTTTTGCTGAGGTAAAGGCAAAGGATAATGATTTCTCGCTCGTATTTTTGATCATACTGATCTTCTTTATCCCACTTGCATTGATGATATACTTTTGCTATATTCCCGGCAGCTTTGATGCCGGCGAAAGATATGTGGTCTTCCGAAAGGGACTGCGCAGTAAAAGGATCTATTACAGCAGTATAGAGCATATAGATGTGTGTCAGCATAAGTATGCGCATACACGCTATGGTGCAACGATGTTTGAAAATCTTATCACGATACAGACAAAGGATTATACATATGAGATAGGCGAAAATGCAGGTTCGGTCTATGCCGAGGATCTTCTTGAAAATAACGGCGACATCGTTTCACTGCTCAATAATACCGATTTTATCAGACTCACAGAATATATAAAGGCCAGGATATAATGTCTTGTTCTTAAAAATGTCCTGTTTTGTATAAAAACAAACTATACTTTTTTGGTAAGTCTTCTGCATAGCGGCGCTGTGCAGAAGGCTTTTTTGTTTCTTTTCACAAATAAGCAGAGATATTTTACAAATCCTATTGACAATATCGGAATTATGTGATATAATGATAGCATTC
>CADBTD010000353.1 GCA_902797535.1 uncultured Ruminococcus sp.
AGCTCCTTCTGCACCTCTGCAAGCTGCTCCTCCGCAAGCCTGTCTGTTTCCTTTTTAAGAGCCGCTTCCTCTATCTCGTGCTGTAATATCTTCCTGCGCACCTCATCAAGCTCTGTCGGCATTGAATCCATCTCGGTGCGTATCATAGCACACGCCTCGTCCACAAGGTCTATCGCCTTGTCGGGCAGGAAACGGTCGGTGATGTACCTGTCCGAAAGCGATGCCGCCGCTATCAGCGCCGCATCCTGTATCTTTACACCGTGGAATACTTCATAGCGCTCTTTCAGTCCGCGGAGTATCGATATCGTATCCTCTACGTCGGGCTCGGCAACCATTACCGTCTGAAAACGCCTTTCCAGTGCTGCGTCTTTCTCGATGTACTCCCTGTACTCATTCAGAGTAGTAGCACCTATGCAGTGCAGCTCGCCTCTCGCCAGCATCGGCTTGAGCAGATTTCCTGCGTCCATAGCGCCGTCTGTCTTGCCTGCACCTACTATTGTGTGGAGCTCATCTATAAAGAGTATTATCCGTCCTTCGCTCTTCTTTACCTCCTGAAGCACCGCCTTGAGCCTTTCCTCAAACTCGCCGCGATACTTCGCACCTGCTATGAGCGCACCCATATCAAGTGAGAATACCTGCCTGTCCTTCAGATTTTCGGGCACGTCGCCCTTTACTATCCTCTGCGCCAGTCCCTCGACTACCGCCGTCTTGCCGACGCCGGGCTCGCCTATCAGCACAGGATTGTTCTTCGTCTTTCGTGAAAGTATCCTTATCACGTTTCTTATCTCGCTGTCACGCCCGATAACAGGGTCCAGCTTTCCTGCCTTCGCTGTCGCCACCAAGTCCTGACCGTACTTTTTCAGCACATTGTATGTGTCCTCAGGGTCATGCGATGTCACCTGCTGATTTCCTCTCAGCTCCTTCAGCGCCGAAAGCACCTTCTCCTTCGTTATCCCCATCGCAGAGAATAATTCCTTGACCTCGCTGTTAGGTGCCTCTATAATACCTAAAAGTATGTGCTCCACCGAAACATAGCTGTCCTGCATACGCTCCGCTATGCTCTCCGCCTCGGCCATAGCACGGTTAAGGTCCGCCGAGATGTATATGCTGTCTGCCGCAGACGATGTCTGCACCTTAGGCAGCCTGTTTATAGCTGCCTCCGCCGCATTCCTGAAACCATCGGGGTCTGTGCCTGTCGCACGCAGCAGCTCGGGTATAAAACCGTCCTCCTGCTCTGCCAGCGCATAAAGCAGATGCTGCTCGTCTACAGTCTGATTTGAATACCTTGCAGCAATAGACTGCGCATCAGTGAAAGCCTGCTTTGATTTGTTTGTCAGCTTCTGTACATTCATAAGTTCTCTCTCCTTCTGTATCCGTATTTTTTACCTATCTCATCAAATATCTCATCGGCAGTGTATGCCTTTTCAAGCTTTTCGATGATATCCTGCGAAAGTATCCTGTTGCCGTCCTTTTCGGCAAAAGCCGCTATCTCGTCCTTCAGCGCTTCGGGCACGGGCATTTCCACATCGTAGCTGAAAGTCTTCTCGTCGGTCACGCTCAGCTTTATCACCGAAAGTGCGTCCGTCGTTACTTCCTTGAAGTAACTGGTATATCCCATATGCCGGTCTCTGTCATAAACCTCATATCCCTCTGCCTTGTCAAAGTTGATATCCATATCTTTTACAACAAAGCGCCACAAGCCTGTTCTTCCGATATACTCCACATCCAGGGTCTTCATCGGCTCATTATGCGTAAGCTCGGCTTTGTTTATCTTTATGTAAAGCCCGTCTTTTGAGATCATAGCACTATACCATCCTTTCGGTCTTGCCGCTGATATACCCCTTGTATATCTCCTCGCAAAGTCCCTCAGCCGATGCCCCGCCGTTTTCAAACCACAGCGACATCGCCCTGTCAAACGCCCTTATGTAGTCGGTTATCGCCTCTGCTATCTCGTTGTTGTCAAGCTCTCCGCTCCCGACCTCATAAAAGTCACGCTCGTATCCGCTCTGCGTTATCTCACACGGAAAACCTCCGCTGAAATACTTGCCGCAGTACTTCTGCTCAAGTGCGCTCCAGCACCTGAAAAATCCCACACTGAGCATTATAAGCTCGGCACTGCGCGTCCTCAGCGACACTCTCAGCTTTGCCACCTGACCCGAAAACTTCCGTGAAAGCTCCACCGAGTATTTCATGGTAGGCTTGTACTTGAACCTGAGCGCCCGCTTTACCGCCAGCACCGAATCCGATGTCTGCGGCGAAGGCAGAAATCCGCTGTCCAGCGCCGCCTCCACCATCGAAAAGATCTCACGCATCCTCATCTCGGGCGTAACATAGCTGACCCTTTCCGCAAGTATCTGATTTATCAGGTTTGATCGGCTCGTACCGTTTCTGTACGCCATGTCGTCTACCGCCCGCACGACTTCGTCGCTGAGCACTATACTGTAAACGCTTTTGCCCATATATTGCGCCCTCCTTTCGTTTTCGTGCTGTTTCTCTATATAATATTATAGCACAGATAAATAAATTGTCAATCAAATTATATAACATCTTTTGTAAATTTGTATATAAATACAATTATTCAATCATCGTCCGCCTCTATTTTTTATCATTTTGCACAAGAATGTGTGTATTTTTCTTATATCTGATTTCAAATTATCCTATCCAATATCATTTGTAAAATTTTTGTAAACTGCCTCATGAATACGTTTACATGGCAGAATAAAACGTTTACACGCTTTTTCGGGGGGTTGCAATTTCACGGATTTTATGCTAATATTATCTCAAGCCAAAGGCAAAGACCGATGGCACAATATCGAAGATCATACAGTCCCATATATTATTCAGACATTTTTGAAAGGCGGTAATCACCATGAACGTAAAAATACTTAACGGTCAGTCGATCCCCAATATGCCCTGGCAGGACAAACCCGCAAACTGCAGCGGCCCCGTATGGAGATACGATGCAAACCCCATTATCCCCAGAGATCTTATCCCCTGCTCAAACTCCATCTTCAACAGCGCTGTAGTTCCCTTTGAGGGCAAATTCGCAGGCGTGTTCAGATGCGATGACAAGTCAAGAAATATGGAGCTTCACGCAGGTTTTTCCGATGACGGCATCAACTGGAAGCTCGACCCCGAACGCATAAAGTTCGTACAGGCAGACCCCTCCACCGAAGAAGTCAACGAGTGGGGCTACGGCTATGACCCCCGTGTCGTATGGATAGAAGACAGATATTGGGTCACCTGGTGCAACGCATACGGCTATAAGCCCACTATCGGCGTCGGCTATACCTTTGATTTCAAGACCTTCTATCAGTGCGAGAACGCTTTCCTGCCCTTCAACAGAAACGGCGTGCTTTTCCCCAGAAAGGTAAATGATAAGTACCTTATGTTCTCCCGCCCCTCTGACAGCGGCCATACCCCCTTCGGAGATATCTACATCTCCCAGTC
>CADBTD010000354.1 GCA_902797535.1 uncultured Ruminococcus sp.
GGCACAAGCACTGCAGCCAGCACTGCCAGTCCCGCTATGCACACAATGTTGCCTATGGTGAATATCTGCTTTTTGTCGTACTTCTTGTCAAGTCCGAACCTCACTACCGCTTCGTTTATCGTCACCGTTACCAGCGGTATCAGCCAGTTTGCTATGTTCTGCAGGTTCGCATTCACACCAAGCTGCTCATGCGTCAGATACTTCGAGTAAACATTCGTGAGCAGCAGCATGAGTATCTTCGACCCGAACATACCCATCGCAAAAAGCATCGTGTTGGTTGCCAGCTTTTTATAGCTTGAGCGTTTTTCTTCCATTATCTATCGTACTTTCCTTTACAGTATATCAGAGCTGCTCGTATCCGCCTCTGTCCCATACAGCGGCGCTGCTGTACATCCTGAAATGCGAGCCCGCAGTTACCGAGTCAACTGTGCGCTGTGCAGCAGCTGTCCTCGCATTTCCGCTTGCTATGAGCATTTCGGGTCTGCGCTCTGCCTTTACATTGTATATCCTCTTCTGAGTTTTTCCTACCGCAGCGGGTATACGCTTTGCAGCATCGCTTACCTGCGGCGCACCGAGGGTTATCTCATACCTGTGCTCAGCCGCCCCGATATAGTCTCCCTTGCCCGTTATGCTTATAACGGCAGTGCCTGCGTATACGTTGTCGCTGTACTTGTAGTCAAAGTCTACCCCGGGAGTAAGCTCTTCTCCGTTTGCGCTCACCGTGAATTTCGGCACCACCGGCTTTGAAGTGAACGCCGCCGCATCTATGCAGTCTATCTGCGCTGTTTCAAGACTTACCTTCGTTCTCGACTCTATCACATCAGACTCCCTTGTTTCAGAAGCCTTCTTGTCATACTCTATGTAGGGCACTATCTTGTAGTAGTAGTTTGTACCCGATACCAGCCTTTCATCCTGGAATATCGAACCGCTGTCCACAGAAGCAATATTCTCGAACTCCATACTTCCCGCCTGTCGCCTGTAAACGTGTATGCCGTCAGCCTCGCTTATGGCTTTCCAGGTCAGCTTTATCCTGTCCGAGGTAACTTCCTCGGCATCAAAATCCTTCGGCTTCAGCAGCGTTACCAGTCCGTCTGCGTCAGCGTATACCTTGTCGGTCACTGCCTCGAATGAGTTGCCCGAAAGATACGCCTTGCCGCTGTTTACCAGCATTATACCGTTGCCGACGCCCGAAATGTCGTTCGACTTTACCTTTATATCCTTGCCCGAGCCGCACTCTGTCACCTTGATGCCGTAGCCGCCCGATGTCTTTATCACATTTGAAGCACAGGTCGTTTCCGCACAGCCGCTCCCTATCTTGATGCCGCCTGTGGTGTTGTCCGAGATGCTGTTGCTCTTTATCTCACAGCCCGAACTGTTCTCTATCAGCACTCCCACGCCTGCGCACCCGCTGAGAGTGTTTTTGGTCATCTTGTTCTCGCCCGAATTCGTCACGCTCAGCGCACTTTTCAGCGAGCCTTTTATGTTGTTGCCCGTCACGTTATTCCTGTAGCAGTAATTCAGCGATGCCAGATGCGCCTCGTTGCAGGTCACCGCACCGTTTGCCGTGAACAGATTGTCCGCTATGGCACTGTCATACACATTTGTCATCTGAAGCGCCGTGTCGGCACAGTTTACCGTGTTGTTGCGCACATCTATATTCGATATGTAATAGTTTGCCGCAGGATAGTTGTTGTTTCCGTTCACGCTTGCGCCGTAGACCTTTATCCCGTAGGGATACGACTGCAGCCATGTGGATTGCGTGGTGATGTTGTTGTTCGTTATCACCGTGTCGGCATTTGAATCTATCCTGTCCAGCGCCCAGCCGAAACCGTTCACAGGCGGGAAAAAGTGCCTGAAATTCTCATCAGACATATAGTTGAAGGTTATTCCCGCACCGCTGTTCGATATGGTGTTTCCGCTTATGGTGCAGTGCTTGTAGTTGTAAAGCACCATGCAGATGTTCGATATACCCGTGAAACTGTTGTTCAGTATGCTCACATTTGTGTAGTAAGCACCCGCTACCGCCGAGTGCGAGCCTATGCCTCTCGGTATGTCCGCAAAGGTGCAGTTGCGTATGACCACATTGTCGCAGGCAGTGTCGTCAAAAGGCTCGAATCCCACGAAAAGCTCCGAACTGTTCATTACGTCAAGCTGTATAGCTTCCTTTAACAGAGTTCCCGTGTATCCCGAAAAATAACACCCCTCTATGGTAAGCCCCTGCACACCGCCTATCTCCATATGATGGCCGTTTTTGTTGTTCAGCACCGTCATGTTCCTGAAGATGATGTTGTTTGCATGGGCGAGCCTTATGTTTGAAAAGGTGTATACATTGCTGTAATTATCAGTGTTTCCGTCCCATTTTCCGCCCTGTATCAGCACATTCGAGGTAGTGCTGTAGCCCCCCGAATATCCGCCGTCAGTGCCTACATTATATATTATGCACCCGTTGTCAAAGCATTTCAGAAATGTTGCATTGTCATCGAGTATCAGCTGTGTATTGCTGTATATCCTCAGGCTCTGCGTTATCCTGTATGTTCCCGCAGGAACGTTCACTATAACGCATTTCTGGTCCGAAGCCTTTGTTTTCGCATTGTCAAGAGCTTTCTGCAGTGCCGCTGTGCTGTCTGCCGCACCTGTCGGGTCAGCCTTGCAGTCCTTTACTGCGTCTACCTTTACCGATGATGAGTATGAAGGCAGCATTGCGCCGCCTGCCGCCGAGCCGCCTGCCGCCGAAGCAGACAAAGCCCCGCCTGCCGCCATGACAAATGCCGCAGCAGCCGTCATCAGCAGTTTTCTTATCAAGGTCGTCATTTACTTCCTCCGCCGCTTTTCTTTTTACACATATCCTTTTATGCCACCGTCTTTTCTGTCTTTAGGTGATACATTATTCATTATAACACATAGCGCCTTTGTTGTCAAACATTTTTGCGCAGCTGCAAATCGGGTGTTGCAAGTTTATTAATTTTTATAAATATTTGTGTTCATAAAACAGAAACTTGTTCCACGTGGAACATTCTGAATTTATACCCCGAAAACTTCATTTTCACCCCCGTTTTTTCAAAAAAACAGGGTCAAAAAATGAAAAAACACACCCTGAAATTTCATTTTGCACACCTCCGAAAAATCGAACATATGTTCGATTTACAGCTTATCACATTAGTACAAAATAATTGATAAAAAACAGTTGCAATTTCTTTAATAATATGTTATAATATGAATTGCGGAAATACCGCAGACCCATAATATGTCCGAACAGGAGGTTATTTACATGGAAGACCGTGAACAGATGATAGAATGCAAAAAGAACAGCAGAGTGCAGATAGGGATAATACCCGGACACTACGCAACGAACCACTCACACGTCAACTATTACGTCGATATGACCTCTGTAAAGACAGGTCTTAAAATGGCAAGAGAGACCGCAAAGGAACTTGCCGCCGACTTCAATTCGATGCCCGTAGACACTATAATATGCCTTGAAGGCACAGAGATAATAGGCGCTTTTCTTGCGGAACAGCTCGGTTCAAACGGCGTGAACAACGGCGCAGACATAAGCCTTGTGACCCCCGAAATGAACGCTAACAACCAGATGATCTTCCGTGACAACATACAGAAGAAGATCTGGGGCAAGCAGGTGCTTCTGCTGATAGCTTCGGCTTCGACGGGAAAAAGCATAAACCGCGCAGTTGACTGCTTACAGTACTACAACGGCAAGCTGATAGGCGTTGGCGCTATTTTCTCGGCGGTAGAGTCGATAAACGGCATACAGGTAAAGGCTGTATTCCACGGCGACGACCTGCCGCATTACGAGACCTGCAAGGCAAGCGAATGCCCCATGTGCAGAGACGGCAGAAAGGTAGACGCACTTGTGAACAGCTACGGCTATTCAAAGCTGTAAGAGGAAACGCCATGCAGGATAACAAATTGCTCTGGGACAGCGCACATGACGCCGTGCCGTCATTTTATGCAGATGAGGACGGCAGACCTTTCGGGAGCTATTCGCTCACCGAGGACACCGTGACGATACTGCCGAAAGCACCGCAGAAGCTGTTTGCGATAAAAGGCAGTCCCGTGACCGAATGGAAGCTGGGACTGGTGAGCATAACAGGTCAGAAGGTGCTTGCACTGGCAGACTACTTCATCGCCCTTGACCGTCTTGCTCCCGAAATAATCGACGAGGACGAGCGTTTCGTGCTGATAAAAGGCCTTTCTCACGATCAGCTGACAGCACTTTTGCAGCGGATAGAAAGCAAAGGTTCATAAGAACTTATAAGCAGTTCAAAAAACGTTGACAGCGTTATCCGCAGAGTGATATAATTGACTTTGGGCTGTTGAACAAAAGACCGCACAAGGCAGTTTTACGAATAAAGAACGAAATACCGCACAGAGAGGTGCAGCGAACAGATCTTACAGCGCCCTCTGTGCGTTTTTTGATTACATGACGCTGCGGACAAAGGAGGGATTTGCCATAAGCGATTCTTCGGCCGTAAACAATTCTTCGGTAATAAAGAATGAAACGAGATACATAGCTGTATGGGAGCTGATACTGAGTGCCGCGATGCAGGCTGTGTTCCTTGTGGCAGGCAGGTGGGACTATAAAGTCCTGCTGGGAAATCTGCTTTCCGCGCCCTTTGCGGTGCTGAACTTCTATCTCATGTGCAGGACGGTGGAAAGAACGCTGAAGCGCACCGAGACTGACGAAAAAGAAGCAAGGAACTTTGCGAAGATGTCGCAGACACTGAGAAGCTTCATGATATTCGGGATAGCGGTGATAGGCGCCGCAGTCCCCTGCTTCAACACGATATCAGCTATACTGCCGCTGCTTTTCCCAAAGCCTGCGGCGTACATGAGAGTGTTTTTCACTAAAAAATCTTCATCGGACCGAGGTGATGAGCATGGATAAAAACAGCAAAACGGGAGCGTTCAGAGCGCTTGACGTTCTGCTCATACTTATGATGATACTTCCCGTGATCGCGGGAATGGCGCTGAAAGTGCTGTTCACTCCCGAGTCACAGGGGATAGAGATCAAGGGCGCACTTATCTACACGAGCATAGCCGCACCTGTTCAGGATCTGCTTATCACCGAGGCTCAGGTAAATTCCTGGCTGGTGATGATATCCATAACGGGGCTGTGTCTTTTCCTTACACACGGCATAAGGGCGAAGGTACCAACAAAGAGGCAGTACATCGCAGAATGGATAGTGGAAAAATGCGAAGGACTCATAAAGGGAAATATGCACGAGTACTTCAAGGGATTTGCACCGTTCATAGCAGCTATGCTGGGGCTTTCGGCGTTTTCGAGCCTGCTTTCGCTGACGGGGCTTTTTGCACCGACATCGGATCTGAATGTAGTTGCAGGCTGGGCGATACTGGTATTCTTTCTTATAACATATTATAAGATGAAGGCCGGCCCTGCGGTATATGCAAAGAGTTTCGGAGAGCCTGTGAAGTTCCTGGCGCCGCTGAACATAATCAGCGAATTTGCGACACCTGTATCTATGGCGTTCCGTCACTACGGAAACATACTTTCCGGTTCGGTCATTTCGGTGCTGATAGCGGCAGGATTACAGGGGCTGACATCGCTGGTGATGGGCAGGCTGCCCGGATTCTTAGGTGAGTTCCCGTTTTTCAGAATAGGCATACCCGCTGTGCTTTCGATATACTTTGACGTATTCAGCGGACTGCTTCAGGCGTACATATTTTCGATGCTGACAATGCTGTACGTTTCGGGAGGATTCCCCGCTGACGAATACTTCAAGCACAAGAAATTCGGCAAAAAGGAAAAAGCATAAACAAAAATAGACGATAAATCTGGAGGTAAAATTTATGTTAGAACTTGCGATCGGTATTATTTTGGGAGCCTGCGCACTTGGTGCAGGTGTTGCTATGATAGCAGGTATAGGACCCGGTATAGGTGAAGGCAACGCAGTTGCAAAGGCCTGTGAGGCTATAGGCAGACAGCCCGAATGCAGAGGCGAGGTAACTACAACTATGCTCATGGGATGTGCAGTTGCCGAGACTACCGGTCTTTATGCGCTGGTAATCGCTATACTGCTCATATTCGTAGCACCGGGCAGACTTGTAAAAATACTCATGGAAAACGTAGGAAAGTAAGTGAGGCACCATGCAGTCGTTAGATGTAATATCCATTAATATATGGTCTATACTCATCTCTCTGTTGAACCTTACGATACTGTTCCTTATACTTAAAAAGCTGCTTTTCAAGCCCGTGAAGAAGCTGCTCGCCGAGCGTGAGGCTATGGCAAACGCCGAAATGGAAAAGGCGCAGGCCGCAAGAGCCGAAGCTGAAAAGAGCCGTGACGAATGGGACGAGAAGATGAAGAGTGCCGACGAAAAGGCTTCGGAGATAGTGAAGAACGCTTCGGAGAATGCGAAGATGCTCAGCGACAGGATAGAATCCGACGCAAAGCAAAAGGCAGAGCGTATTATTTCGACGGCGCAGAACGAGGCAGAGCTTGAATACAAGCGTGCTTCGGACAATATAAAGGGCGAGATAGCCGATGTTTCGGCTGCTATCGTGGAAAAGGTACTTGAACGTGAGATAGACACCGAGCAGCATCACGAGCTTATAAGCTCCTTCCTTGACAAGATAGGAGAGGGTAAGAATGAATGATACCGCAAAGGAATATGCAAGAGGTCTTTATATGCTCGCTGCGGAAGAAAGCCGTGAGCGTGAATATCTTGAGGAGCTGAAAGTGATAGCGCAGGAGTTTGACGAAGAGCCTTCATACAAGGCGATACTCAGCGCCCCGAGCATACCGTTTTCGACTCGGTCGGAGCTTATTGAAAAGGCTTTCGGCGGAGCGCTTTCGGTACACACCGTATCATTTCTGAAGCTGCTCTGCAAGAGAGGCTATATCTTCCTTTTCGACGAATGCTACAACGAATTCAGGAAGATGTATCTGGACTTCTCGAACACTGTAAGGGCAAGGGTGACAAGCGCCGTTGAACTGAGTGAGAGCGAGAAGATAAAGGTCGCTGACAAGCTGTATCAGCTTACGGGGCAGACAGCCATGATACGCTATGAAACAGACCCGTCGATAATCGGCGGACTGATCATCGAGACGGATGAACAGATCATAGACGGCAGCCTTCGCCGCCGCCTCAAGGAAATTAAGGAAGTGATCAACAAGTGAGAATAAAGCCCGAAGAGATCAGCAGTATAATCAAGGAGCAGATCAAGGCATATTCATCAAAGGCAGAGATGCACGAAACAGGCACTGTCATACAGACAGGCGACGGCATAGCTACCATATACGGACTGAGGCAGTGTATGTCAAACGAGCTGCTGGAATTTGATGACGGCAGCTACGGCATAGCACAGAACTTAGAGGACGAGACCGTTTCTGCTGCGATACTGGCAAACAGCAGCAACATCAAGGAAGGCACGGCGGTACGCTGCACAGGCAGGGTTCTTTCGGTGCCTGCGGGATACGGACTTCTCGGAAGAGTAGTGAACGCACTCGGTGTGCCGATAGATGACAAGGGCAGCCTTGAAACAACGGAAACAAGGCCTATAGAAGCGCCTGCGCCCGGAATAATAGAGAGACGCAGCGTAAACGTGCCACTGCACACGGGCATCAAGGCTATAGACAGTATGATACCCATAGGCAGAGGTCAGCGTGAGCTTATCATAGGCGACCGTCAGACGGGCAAGACCGAGATAGCCATAGACACCATAATAAATCAGAAAGACACGGGTGTACTTTGCATCTATGTTGCGATATGTCAGAAGAACACCTCGATAGTTCAGCTGGCAAATCAGCTTGAAAAAGCGGGAGCCATGCAGAACACCATAATAGTAGCGGCTTCGGCTTCGGAGAGCGCACCGCTTCAGTACATAGCGCCCTATTCGGGCTGTGCTATGGCGGAGTATTTCCGTGAGCAGGGCAAGGACGTACTTATAGTATACGACGATCTTTCAAAGCACGCCGTAGCTTACCGTGCGCTTTCGCTGCTGATACGCCGTCCCCCCGGACGTGAGGCATACCCCGGAGATGTATTCTATCTTCATTCGAGACTGCTCGAAAGGGCTGCCTGTGTTGCCGAGGAATACGGCGGAGGCTCGATAACAGCACTGCCTATAGTTGAGACTCAGGCGGGCGACGTTTCGGCCTACATCCCCACAAATGTAATTTCAATAACAGACGGACAGATATTCCTTGAAACGGAGCTTTTCCATTCAGGCGTAATACCTGCCATAAACCCCGGTATATCGGTGAGCCGTGTAGGCGGCTCGGCACAGCTGAAAGCCATGAAGAAGGTATCGGGCACGCTGAAGCTGCTGTATTCGCAGTACCGTGAGCTTCAGTCATTCGCACAGTACGGAAGTGACCTGGACGCTGACACAAAGGCAAGACTTGCACTGGGTGACAGGATAGTAGCAGTGCTTCGTCAGGGAAGAAATTCACCTGTGCGCCCCGGCTGTCAGATAGCCATAGTATACGCCGTTATCAACGGATATCTCAACGATACCGAGGTATCCCAGGTAGGCGCTTACGAGGAACAGCTCTATGCGCTTTTAGAGCAGAAGCACGCAGAGCTTCTTGAAAGGCTCGAGAGCGGAAGCTATGAAGACGAGGATATCGAGGAGATAAAACAGGCGTTATCCGAAATGACGAGGTGATATTTTGGGCGCTGACATCAAAAAGCTGAAAAACAGGATAAAGTCGATAGACTCTACCCTGCACCTTACAAAGGCGATGGGACTGGTGGCCTCCTCAAAGATACGCCGTGCCAACGAAGCCATGTTTGCTTCACGGGAATATGCGGCGAGTGCGGGCGAGATAATATCACGGCTGTCAGCCGAGCCTGCATGCAGGAGGGACCCGTATCTCAGGCAGGATGAGGAATGCGGCGGAAAGACGAAGCTCATCGTGATAGCGGGCGACAGAGGACTTGCAGGCGGATACAACGCAGGCATCTTCCGCACGATACGCGACGACGAGAGCCTTAACGGCGCAGAGATGATACCCATAGGCAAAAAAGCCTGTGACAGGCTGGGCGACGGGTATATATCGGCTGAGACATTTTCATACGAGCAGGCGCACGAGCTTGCGCTGACGCTTTGTGAGGGATTTGCGGCAAAGAAATTCGACAGGGTGAGGATACTCTGCACCGAATACATCTCGATGATGTCGCAGCAGCCGAGGATAGTGGAGGTCTTCCCGCTTTCTTCGGACAGGAGCGAAAAGGCATCGGCAAGCATGGTCTTTGAGCCGAGCGAAGACGCTGTGCTCCATTCATTCGTGCCCGACTATGTCACGGGACTGCTGATAGCCTGTGTACGGGAGAGCTTTGCTTCGGAAGTGGCGGCAAGGCGCGTGGCTATGGATTCGGCAGGAAAGAATGCAAAGCAGATGATAGACGACTTGCAGCTTGAATACAACCGTGCAAGACAGTCGATAATCACGCAGGAGATCACCGAGATAGTGGCAGGTTCCGATGCGGAATAACGCCGCACGGACACTGCTGTTAAAAAGCACAAGTGAACCGCAGTACGGCATTTATGTCTGTACCCGATGCGAGGGTGCGGCAGCTGCTGCGGTCATATCATAAGGAGAAAAAACTTTATGGCACTTAAAGCAACTGGCAAGGTAGCGCAGGTAATGGGTCCTGTAGTCGATGTACGCTTCGGCGAGGGCGAGCTTCCTGCGATATTCAATGCGCTGGAGATAATGGCGGCGCATGAGAAGATAACCGTTGAAGTGGCGCAGCACATAGGTGACAACACCGTAAGGTGCATATCCATGGAATCAACGGACGGACTCAAAAGAGGCACCGAGGTCATCGACACGGGCCACCCGATACAGGTGCCCGTAGGCAGAGGCACGCTGGGCCGCATATTCAACGTTATGGGTGAGGCTGTGGACAATCAGCCCGACCCCGAGACCGAAGAGAAGTGGGACATTCACAGACTTGCACCCGACTATGACGAGCTTTCCGACAACATGGAGATACTCGAAACGGGCATCAAGGTAATAGACCTGCTCTGCCCCTATTCAAAGGGCGGTAAGATAGGTCTGTTCGGCGGTGCGGGCGTAGGCAAGACGGTGCTTATCATGGAGCTTATAAACAACATAGCGAAGGAGCACGGCGGTCTGTCGGTATTCACGGGCGTAGGCGAGCGTACCCGTGAGGGAAACGACCTGTACAACGAGATGAAGGAGTCGGGAGTTTTAAACAACACGACACTTGTATACGGTCAGATGAACGAGCCCCCCGGAGCGAGAATGAGAGTCGCTCTTTCGGGACTGACGATGGCGGAATATTTCCGTGACACAGAGGGTCAGGACGTTCTGCTGTTCATAGACAACATATTCAGATTCACTCAGGCAGGTTCGGAAGTTTCGGCGCTGCTGGGAAGAATGCCTTCTGCCGTAGGATATCAGCCGACGCTTGCGACCGAGATGGGCGCTTTGCAGGAGAGGATAACCTCAACAAAGAAGGGTTCTATAACATCGGTGCAGGCGGTATACGTTCCTGCGGACGACCTTACAGACCCTGCGCCTGCGACGACATTCGCACATCTGGACGCAACTAC
>CADBTD010000355.1 GCA_902797535.1 uncultured Ruminococcus sp.
AAACCGACTAACCAGAGGATTATAGTACTCTTGAAGGAGAGGCTGAAGATGCCGCCCTTGCCGAGAACGTCCTTAAAGTTCTTCAGGCCGCAGAAGCCGTTATTTACGATAACATCTGCACCGCCCTGGGGATTTCTTACGCTGGGTGCCGCGCCCTGCTGTACGACGTAGTCGATAACGCTGTACTTAAAGGTCTCAACAAGCGGCATAAGTGCGAATACGCAATAAACTACAAAGAAGGGGATAAGGAATATGTAGCCCCACTTTGCATAGCTTATCTTCCTTTTCATAATATATATTCACCTACATTTAATACATTTCAAAAAAACAACAATAATGAAAACAGTTATAAAATGGGGGACTGAGGTTCTTCCCCAGTCCCCCACCTTATTACTGAATTATACGGTTCATAGGGAACCTATATTAGTCCATTGAAAGGTCGCCATACTTAGTGGTGATGTTGGTCTTGAATGTCTCAAGAGCCTCTTCATAGGAAGCAACATTGCCCTTGAAGTAATCCTTCATAGCGCCCTGGAACTCTTCGTTGCAGCCCTGGTCATAAGCAGAGAGCTTATTGGTAAGGTCGATCTTATCAGCAGCAGCCGAGAGGAGGGACAGGTGATCCTGACCGCCGAGGAACGGATTGCTGTAACCAGCGTCGATGAGCTTCTTTATAGCAGCCTTGTTGTTGGTGTAGTCCTGCTCGCCCTCAGTGATGGATGCCATTATATCGGTATCGCAGGTAAGCTTGAGCATGATATCTCTTGTGATAGCGATGTTATCGGAACCGAATGCGCCGCAGAGCCATGTACCGCCCCAGAAGTAGGACTGAGGACCTTCGCAAGCTCTCCAGTGGCCGTAACCGCCGTTGCCCTCTTCGAGCTTTCCGCCTGCATCTTCAGCAGTATCAAGAGTGTTAGGAAGCAGGGTGAAAGGAATACCCCATGTGGAGAAGAAGTAACCGAAGGTCTTACCGTCGATCTTCTGGCCTGCCTTCCAAGCGTCATCCCAGAGGGAAGTACCGTTGTTGTAGCCTTCATCAGTATACTTCTTGGTCTGATCAACCCAAGCCTTGATCTGAGGATCAACAGTGATCTTGCCGTCAGTTACCCAAGGAGCTGAAACGTTGTTGGAGAAGCATCTGTAAGTATCGTCGTAACCGGATACCATTGCGATGCCTTTTTCCTTCATCTTGCCTGCTACTTCTTCGAACTTGTCCCAGTCAGAGAGCTGAGCCTGAACTTCATCAGGATCATCGGTGCCGAGAACTTCCTTAGCGTAGTCTGCATTGTAGAGGAACAGACCAGGAGTTGCCTGCCACGAAACACCTCTGAGGATGCCGTCGGAGCTGGTCATAACGTCCTGAGTGTACTTGTACTGGTTAGCAGTATCTTCGGGAGTAAGTCCTACTTCCTTGTATACGTCGAGGCAGATATCAGACTCAACATACTTAAGAGCGTAGTCAGCTTCTACGAGGAAGAGGTCGATCTTGTCGTCAGCAGCTGCATCAGCCTGAGCCTTGATAGCTTCGTCGAGCTTGGTCTGATAGTTATTTCCGTCGTTAGGATTGATGATCCAGTTTACGGTAACGCCGTCCCAGAGAGAGGTGTCCTTAGCGCCCTCATAGTACTTTTCAAATCTGTTCTTGAACTCATCGTTCCAGCAGTAGATGTTGTAAACCTTACCATCGTTAGCGAGGTCGCCTGCATCGGGGATATCCTCAGCAGCGGGTGTTGTAGCTGCCTCAGTCTCCTTCTCGCCGCCCTCATCAGCCTTAGCTGTTGTAGTGGTAGCCTCTTCCTTGCTGTCGCCGCCTTCGGAAGCGGAAGTGTCATCACCGCAAGCGGTGAGTACAGAACCTGCGAGGCAGAGTGCCATAGCGCCTGCTAAAAGTCTCTTAAGCTGTGCCATAATAAATTTCCTCCTTAAAAAAGATGCATTTAATATAATTTTCAGAGCCGTATTGCTCTGTCAATGCCTTAGATGAGTGATTTTACCGAGCCGCCCAGCTGAATATCGCCGTCAACGGTTATTACCTCGGTAAAAGTTGTAGATGGATTTTCGATCTGAGAGAGCAGTTTCTTTGCTGCCCTTGCCCCTATCTCTGCCGTATTCTGTCTGTAGGACGTAAGCATAGGCGAGAGAAATTCGGAGTATGCGATGCCGTCGTAGCCGACCACCGAAACATCATCGGGAATCCTGATGCCCATATCAGCGAGTGCGCTGTATCCGCCAATTGCGGAGTAATCATCGGGCATAAAGATGCAGGTCGGGCGGTCTTCGGACTGCATAAGTTTCTTTGTGATATCGTAAGTTATCTGAGGGCTGTGGTATTCACCTGTAAGCATCCAGTCCTTTTCGACTTCGATACCGAGGCTCATGCAGGCTTTACAGAAGCCGCTGAGGCGCTTCTCGCTTACTGCGGAGCGTTTTCCCTGGATCATTGCGAGTTTTCTGTGACCGAGACCGTATACATATCTTACCAGCTGTTCCATTCCCGCCTCGTTATTGGAAACGATTGCAGAGCGGCATTCAAATATGTGGTCGATAGTCACCACGGGAAGTTCACCGTTTATCACCTCGTAAACGTCGGGATCCGAGAAGTCGGTGCAGATTATCACGATCCCGTCAACGTTGCGATACCGGCAGTGTTCATAGGTGGACATTTTTCTTCCGCCTATATTCTTATTGATAAATGTTATGTCATATCCCGACTGTTCGGCCTCTGTTTTAAATGAGTTGAGCACCTTTGCGAAGAATTCGTGGGTAAGACCTCTTCCCGCCTCATCGGAGAACATGACCCCGATATTGAATGTGCGGTTCGTCTTCAGTGCTCTTGCCTGTGAGTTCGGAAAATAGCCCATTTCCTTAGCTGCCTTGATTATGCGCTGTTTTGTCGCCTGGCTTACGTCCTTATGGTCGTTAAGTGCCTTGGAGACCGTCGCGATAGATACGCCGCAGCTTACGGAAATATCTTTTAATGAAACCAATTCAGCCCCTCCTTTGCAGCACGGCAATGCTTTTGTTAAAACGTTTTCGCCGCCTACCGACGCCGCATCGGTTCACTTTATCTCTTTCTGCCGATTTTTTCTTTCCGGTTGTTTCCGTTAACAAGATTATAAAATACTTTTTCGAAAATTTCAAGAGGTTTTCTGAATTTTCTCCCTGAATGTAATAAAAAATGGAGATTTGCACTAATGATTTGGATTGTTTTTGTGCAAATTCACAACAAGTTTTACCCTTTTGATATCCATTTGTAACATCTTCCAAAAGATGAACGGGGTATACATCAGCCTCTCACCGTGCTTTCACTTTAACTTGCAAAAACGTTTAACATTTGACAAAATTACTTATGATCCATATATTTATTTTGATAATTCTTCGTAAAAATAATACAAAAATATATAAAATAATTAAACATAATAACCATTTTAATCGTTTTCGTTTTGTTTTGTTACCTCCGCGTTTTTGACCTGTAACCTGATGCATATTTTTGTGATATTTTGTTTTTTATTGTAATTTCCATAGCAAAAAAATAATCCAAATTATACTTATTTCGTTGTTTTCGGAAAATATGTTTATATAGTTTCATATTTTCGTGTACAAAAACGCCAAATGTGGGGCGAACTGTTAATTCGCCCCACAATATATGCCATATCACTTTTTGTTAATAAGTCACGAAATTAGCGGGATTGGTCACATATCCGCCGAAACGCAGCTCGAAATGCAGGTGTGAGCCCGTTGACCAGCCCGTTGAGCCCATGAGCCCTATTTCCTGGCCGCACTTGACCTTATCGCCCTCCGAGACCTCGGTCTTGGTCATATGGCCGTAGAGGGTCAGGAAGCCGTTGCCGTGGTCGATTATGACGAAATTGCCGTAACCGCCGCCGCAGCCGCAGCTGTAATCCTTGCCGTAGTTATGGGTGCAGGTATTATTGGTCATGATGACCGTACCCGCCTCTGCGGCGCTGATGGGGAAACCGCCCTCCCCGGGGATATCGAGGCCCTTATGGTAAAGACCCCATCTCGGGCCGACGCCGGAGGAGATCTCCGTATGGTTTTTGACGGGCCATTTGAAATTATACAGGCACTCGTCATCGGGGATAGTCTGTTTAGCTGCCTTGCGGACGTTTATTGCCGCGTGGAGCTCATCGAGCTTAGCGTTGGCTTCCTTTTCGGTCTCGATGCGGAAAGCGTCGTCCTCGGGGCCCGAATATGAGCCGAGAAGTATCTCATTCATAGCGCCGCTGCTGTAGTTTGAGACTTCATACTCGAACTTGCGTTCTCTTTCGGCGGCGGCTGCCTGTTCGGCGAGCAGGAGTTTTTTAGCCTCGGCGTTATTATCGTAGAGCACAGCGAGCTCTGCCCTTTCACGTTCAAGAGCGAGAGCCTGTTCGTCGTACTCGCCCTGTTTGCGCTGCATAGAGCGGAGCTGACCGTCGTAGATGCCTTTCTTTTCAACGAGAGCGTCGATAGTCTTTGCGTCGTATTCGGTGACGCGGCGCAGCAGTTCCGAGCGCATGAGCATATCATAGAAATCGCCTGCGCCGAGAAGTACATCGCCGTAGCTCATATCGCCTGCGAGGTAGAGAGCGCGGAGGCGTTTTTTGTACATAGCTATGCCTTCCTCGATATCCTCGGAGAGTTCAAGGTTGCTCTGGCGTTCAGCGGCGAGCTGCATCTCCATCTGAGTGAGGTAGGAGTTCACCACGCCCGATTTTTCGTTTATAAGGCTTATCTTCTCAAGGATGAGCATTTGTTTCTGCTGTTCGTTTTCTTCGGTATCCTCAAGCTGTTCGAGTTCTTCGGCTACTTTTTTCTGTTTCTTCGAGATCTTGGACAGCTTTTTGTTATATTCCTCGCGGGCTTTTTTCTCTTCCTCGGTGCCTTCGTCTTCGGGGGAAGCATCCTCAGCCGATGATGAAGGATCTTCGGCGGAAGAGGTATCCTGTGCGCTGGCGGGCAGTCTGACCATGTCTGACGATGAGCCCGACACTGCCGCAAGTGCTATAGCGGCTGCCGCAATTATTCTTTTCAGCATTTTCAGTCGGTCCATGCCGTATTGTCTCCTGTCGTGAATGGGATATGTGTTTTCAGCACAATAAGGGCCCCGACTTTTCATTTTGTCTGAGACCCTGTATTATTTTATACGTAATCGGAGGGGTTCTGTGCCACGCCGTTTATACGCACCTCAAAGTGGAGATGAGGTCCCGTCGAGTGGCCTGTAGAGCCTACCGTTCCGATCTTCTGATACTTTTCGACGTGCTGGCCTTCGGATACTATGATACCCTCGGAGTGGCCGTAAAGTGTCCACCATCCGCCGCCGTGGTCGATTATGCAGTATCTGCCGTAGCCGCCGCCGCAGCCGCAGCTGTAGTCTTTGCCGTAGTCATGAGGGCAGTAGTTTTCCACACGGATGACCGTGCCTGCGTCTGCCGCTATTATATCATGGCCTCTGATGCCTTCAGACCAGATATCTATGCCCTGATGATATGCGCCCCAGCGCCAGCCGACGCCGTAGGATATATGGTAATATCCGGGCACAGGCCAGGTAAAGCGTGATTTTTCGACATAGCCGTAAGCCGCATTGGGGTTATTGCCGCTTGGTGCGGGGGTAGGTTCGGGCTCGGGCTCGGGTTCGGGTTCCGGCTCGGGTTCGGGCTGGGGTGCGGGTGCGGGGGGACGGGTAGTAGTGCCTCCGCTGCTGCCGCTGCTGCCGTTATCATCGTCATCGCCGTCATCGTCATCGGAGTTCTGTTCCTCCTGCCGGCGGCGGCGTTCTTCTTCCTCCTGACGGCGGCGTTCTTCCTCGGCCTGCTTTTTGCGTTCTTCCTCAGCCTTTTTCCTTGCCTCTTCCTCAGCCTTTTTAGCTTCTTCTTCCTCACGCTCGATACGCTGTCTTTCAGCGAGCAGTTTCATGAGGTCATTTTCAAATTCCTCATGTTCCTTAGCGAGCTGTTCCTTATTTTTCTCGTAAACTTCCTTATCGGCGCTGAGCATACCTATATTGAGTTCGCTCTCACGGTAGAGGTTTTCGAGCTTAGCCTTCTGGGAGCTTTGTTTTTCACGGCGTTCCTGAAGTGTAGTAAGGTCAGCCTCGAGCTTGGACATCTGTTCGTCGAGTTCCCGAACCTCAGCCTCATACTGTTCTTTAAGTTCAACGAGGCCGTCTATCTGAGCGTTATCGTGGTCTGCGACGCGCTTGACGAGTTCGATCTTCATGAGCATATCATAGAAATCGTTAGCACCGACAAGGATATCGGTATAGCTGTCATTTCCTGCGACGTAGAGGACTCTGAGGCGTTTTTTGAGGTCACCGACGCCCTGTACTATCTCTTGTTTCTTGACCTTTATCTCGTCCTGTTTTGCGGAGATATCGGTCCTGGCGGAAGCTATCCCCGCCTCAAGTTCGGTTATGGAATCCGCATAGCGGTGAAGGGTCTCTTCGACAGTGAGTATCTGTTCGGAGAGAGCCTGCTGTCTTTCGTTTTCGGCGGAGAGGTCGCCCTCTGTCTGTTTGAGCTTCTTATCAAGCTCAGCCTGTTTTCTTTCAAGCTCGGCGATATCTGTTTCGGTGCTGCCTATAGCCTTATCGTTTGCCGCAGCCTGAGAGCTGAGGCTCTGCGAGTCTTCGGCGTAGGTACGGAACGAAGCCGATGTATCGGAAATAGCAGTAGCTGATATAGCCGCAGCTATTGCGAAGAGCGATATTCTTCTGAGCTTTGCCTTTACAGCTGTTTTCATGTAAAAAGACTCCTTTGGGGATCCTGTGTATCAGACCTTGAGATGCTTGCCTGCGCTTATGGAAGTACCGATAGCGCCGATGAATGCGCCTGCAATGAGGTATGACACTGTTACCTTGACGAACATCTTTGCGAAGGGATAGAGGTTATCGACACCGAGTATCGACCACAGGCTCATATCGTTCTTGAAGATGTTATACACGCCTTCATAGGCGAATTTTGTAAGAAGAAGTGCTGCGCCTGCCGCAAAGATACCCACTACCATGCCTTCGATGAAGAACGGTATGCGTATGAAGGTATTTGTTGCGCCGACATACTTCATGATATTGATCTCTTTTCTTCTTGCGAAAACGCTTGCCCTGGTGGTATTGGAGATTATGATAAGGCAAACTACTATAAGAGCTGCGATGACCGCAGTCATGATTATCATCATTATATTCTTTATGCTCACGAGGACATCAGCGAACTGTGTCGGGCTCTTGACGGAGTCAACGTCATCGAGCATCTCGATCTGCATAGAGGTCTCACCCATGAGCGAGATATCCTTTACGGTAAGGCGGAAGGTATCGGGCAGGGGGTTATCATCTGCGTAGCGGAAGAGGTCCTGCTGTTCATCGCTCATATCCTTTTTCATATTTTCCCATGCGCTGTCCTTTGAGTAGAATTCAACGGTAGCGACATTTCCGATCTTTTCGATCTCATTTTTCAGCTCATCGCGGCGCTGTTCTCCGATATCGTCCTTGATTATGACGGATGCTTCGGACTGTTCTTCTATGCCGCTTATTATCCTGTTAAGATTTATGGTGACAAGTACGGACACGCCTACCATAAGCAGAGATACCAGTATGATACAGAATGATGCGAACGACATCATACGGTTTCTCCAGATGCTTTTCATACCCTGTCCGACGAGGTATCTTGCACTGCTAACCTTCATTGGGATTTGAACCTCCTATGACCTCATCGAATGCGATGCTGCCCTTATTGATATTTATGATACGTCCGCCGAAGTAGCGTACCAGGTCATGTTCGTGAGTTACCATAAGGACGGTAGTTCCGCATTCATTGATACTGCGGAGCAGGTCAACTATCTCATATGAAAGTGCGGGGTCGATATTTCCCGTAGGCTCATCGGCTATGATAAGTTTCGGGTCATTTACCAGTGCCCTTGCGAGAGCCACACGCTGCTGTTCACCGCCCGACAGTTCTGTGGGGTAGCTTTTTGCCTTATCCTGAAGTCCCACAAGGCTTATAACGTAAGGCACGCGGCTGCGGATATATTTTGCGGGTGCGTCTATAACACGGAGCACGAATGCCACGTTTTCGTAGACGGTCATAGTCGGTATCAGGCGGAAGTCCTGGAACACGACACCTATCGTGCGGCGCAGAGCGGGCACCTTGCCTCTTCTGAGCTTTGAAAGATTGAAGCCGTTTACCAGCACCGTTCCTTCGGTAGCGTCGATCTCTTTGAGTATGAGCTTTATGAGCGTTGATTTTCCTGCGCCCGAGGAGCCCACCACGAAAGCGAAGTCGCCGTCATTGATCTTCAGGTTCACCTTATTGAGGGCATCCACGCCGCTCGAATAGGTCACCGATACGTCCTTAAATTCTACCAAGTTAAGTTCACCTCTCAGGTTTTTTCACACAAGCGTCACAAAATGCCCATGCGCTATAAACGGCTGACCGATGCTGCTGTTTTTATGAAAAACAGCCTGTTGCACGATCAGCCATTTTATTTGCGGATTGTTTATTTTGTAGCCTGTTTTATGGTATCGAGCCTGCCGCTGATATCAGAATTTTGCGGGGTTGGCTGCAAGGTATTTCTTTACCATAAGAGCGATCTTGAATATGATCGCATGATCGAATTCTCTGAGGTCGAGGCCTGTAAGTTTCTTGATCTTTTCGAGGCGGTACACGAGAGTATTTCTGTGTACGAAGAGTTTTCTCGATGTTTCGGAAACGTTCAGGTTATTTTCAAAGAATTTCTGGATAGTGAAGAGAGTTTCGTGGTCAAGTGACTCGATGCTTCCCTTCTTGAACACTTCTTTCAGGAATGTTTCGCACAGAGTTGTGGGAAGGTGATAGATAAGTCTTGCTATACCGAGGTTATCGTAAGAAACGATGACCTTATCGGTATCGAACACCTTGCCGACCTCAAGTGCTGTCTGTGCCTCTTTAAAGCTGCGGGAAAGGTTGCGCACGCTTTCTACGACGGTACCTATACCGACATTGACTCTTGTATAGAACTCACCGCTGAGGGTATCGGAGATACTTCTTGCGAGTTTCTCGAGGTCTTTGGAGTCGATGCCGGGGGTAACTTCCTTAACAAGGACGATATCGCTTTCGGTTATATTGAACACGAAGTCCTTATTCTTATCGGGGAAGAGGTTCTGGATAACGTCATAAGCGGATATCTCATTTGAGGATACTATCCTTATAAGGAGGACCACTCTGGACACTTCGGAGTTGAAGTGAAGTTCGCGGGCCTTAACGTGGATATCGCCGGGGAGAACGTTATCGAGCACGACATTCTTGATGAAGTTGTTCCTGTCATACTTTTCATCGTAATACTGTTTTATTGATGCCAGCGAGATAGCCAGTATGCTTGCGTACTTGGCCGCCACCTCATCGGAGCCCTCAACGAACACTGCGTAATCGGGTTTCATATGAGCGCCGAAGGGCTTATAGGTATAGCCGTCACGGACGAAGATATCGTGCGAATCTCCGAGGTCAAGGGATACGAACTCATTTGTCGTGCCGACCTGTGAAAGCTCAGAGCAGGCGATTATTGTTGCGGTCTCATCGATAACGCCTATCGTGCAGTCGATAGTCTCACGCATCTGGTGTATAACATTCTGGAACAGTCTGTTTGACATAAATATTCTCCTCTTTTCATCATTTTTACAGTACGACACTGAAAAAAGCGTGCAATAGGGTCAGTACAAATTGTATATAATACTATTATAACAAATAAAATCACAGATTTCAAGTGGTGTATGGTAAAAATGTCAAAAAAGTTTTCAAAACCATGCGGAGCCTGCTGTCCGCCGGTTTTATATATTACAGATTGTAACATATTTGTCGCCGCCATGTGTGAACATACTGTTAAATCTCGGAATTTTCATGTAATTTTCAGAATTGATGCGGGGTATGTGATGAAATTTTGGTAAAAACAGTTACAAAGAGGTTACTTTTAAATTTTTTGTGAACCTGCACATATAAGACCCCTGCTCACACCGTCATATATGTCTGTTCTGCTGTTGACAATCACATTCAATAGTGATATAATTGATTTTGATGCGTTCACCGCTTTAAATCACGCACGAACCATTTACTATGGAGGAAAAGTACAATGAGAGATTTTTCAAAGTCGCACAAGCTGGACTATGTGTGCTATGACATAAGAGGTCCTGTTATGGACGCTGCCAACGAGATGGAAGCACAGGGTGAGAAGATACTCAAGCTGAACATCGGAAACCCTGCAAAGTTCGGGTTTTCGGCACCCGACTACATTTTAAAGACCATGTCTGATTCGCTCCCCGACTCTATGGGCTACAGTGATTCGAGGGGCATACCCGAGGCAAGGCAGGCGATAATACGTTACTGCGAGTACAGGGGCATAAAGGGCGTACAGCCCAACGACATATACACGGGAAACGGTGTTTCGGAGCTTATCACCATGTCGATGCAGGGGCTTCTCGACAGCGGTGACGAGGTGCTCGTGCCCGCCCCCGACTATCCGCTGTGGACGGCATCTGTCACGCTGGCGGGGGGCACTGCGGTACATTATATATGTGATGAAGCCGCAGGCTGGGCTCCCGACATAAAGGACATAGA
>CADBTD010000356.1 GCA_902797535.1 uncultured Ruminococcus sp.
GCTTTAACAGAAAAGAACAGTTGGGTCAGATAATCCGTGTACCTTTTATTGCACTTGCATCTTCAGGAATCTGTATGCTGTTCTTATGCTGAAACAAATAGTTTAAAGGTTATAAAGAAAATTTATATTGAAAAGAGGTCACTATAGGTTTATAATTATAATGCTGTATTATGGAAAGACGAGGAATTGATCGATTTTGAAAAGCATTATTAGAAATATATTACCTGTATTATTTACAGTTGCTGTCGTTACGGCAATGGCAGCTGCTGCAGAGTTTTCAGAAGAAAAGGAAATTCTTTTTCCGGAAATAGCCGCAATTTCCGCAGGAGCGCTGATCTCACCTGAATTCGCATGGAATACCAGCACCAAAAAGCTATTTGTCTTTATTATAGCAGGAGCGATATTGGGTATGGCGACAGTACTTTTGCCGGTACCGCTTCTTATTCAAATGCCCATTGCTTTTTTAGTGGCTACTTTGCTGTTTCAGTTTTCAGGAACAACATTTGCACCAATGATATCAGCAGTGGTACTTCCTGTTATTCTTGGAACTAAAACTCCTGTATATATTGTATCAGCATCTGTTCTTACACTTCTGATACTTGTATTGAGAAAAATACTTGAAAAAATGGATATCTGCTCTGCTATAAAATATAAACCGGTTGAGTTCCCGGACAAACATATACTTGCGCAGTCTATGTTGCGATGGATCATTGGAAGCAGTATTATAATAACAGCTCTTATCAGCGGCGTTAAATTTGCTGCAGCTCCTCCGCTTTTAGTAGCTTTTACAGAATTCATGAAACGTGATTCAAAAGCTGTGAAAAGTCCTGTTATAACAACTATTATGATAACCGGATGCGCTTTCATAGGGGCTTTGATGAGATATATTTTCATTGCAACTGATGCAGATGCTTACATAGCAGCGGGATCGACAATGCTTTTCGTATGTATACTGATGCGTACTACCGGAAGGTATCTGCCGCCTGCAGCCGCACTTTCTATACTGGCATTTCTTATTCCCGAGACCTCACTGATCATTTATCCGCTTCAGATAGCAGCGGGAACACTTGCTTTTATGAGCATAGCACTTGTTTACAGACATATTACCGAAAAAATACTACACATTGCAGTATAGATCAAAAAAGATCAGTTTCACTTATGCTGAAGCTGATCTTTTTATTTATATAGAGATAACTTACGATTTTTCTTGACAATAAAACACAGTTGTGATATACTAAACATATAAACCGACCATGAGTCGATAATTGGAGGTTCTATGAAAGGTGAAAAAGGTGAACGCCGCAGAAAAGAACTGCTGAAAGTTGCTTATCATATGTTTATTGAAAAAGGTTATGATAACTCAAGTATAGATGATATTGTAAAAAAAGCAGGTATTGCAAAAGGAACTTATTACTATTATTTCAAAAGCAAAGAACAGATGCTTGAGGAAGTAATAAGAATGATGCTTGAAGAAGAGAATGAACGCGCCGAAGCAATAATGGCTTCCGACAGGTCACTTTCTGAAAAAATTGTTGGAATAATCGCAGCATTTCGGCCGCAGGACATCGAAACGCCTATAGATGATGTTCTAAGCAGACAAGAAAATCTGCTCATGCAGGAAAAGATCTTCAGTGAACTTATCAGCAGAATGGTACCGCATCTGACTGAGCTTGTATCTCAAGGGGTAAATGAGGGCATTTTCAACTGTGATAACATTCCCGAACGTGTCCGTATGCTTATTATCATCAGCAGAGGATTATTTTCTGATGGAAAATTCACAGAAGCAGATGTGGAAGTATTTATTGACACTGTAGAAAGAACGCTTTATGCAAAAAAAGGTTCAATGGGATTTATAAGACAACTCATAGTATAAACAGATCAAATATGGAGATATAAATAAAATGAAAAAAACAAAAATCATAGGGGCAATAACATCCGCTGTACTTTTTATGTGTATATTTACATCCTGCGGAAGAATAAAAACTGCAGAAGAACTGCACAAATATGCTGTCAGGAAATATGGGGACTGCACGATCGTATCAAAAACAGAAACAGAGGAAGAGACCTCATTGGTACTGCACGATGAATTGCAGGACTTTGATTATACTATCAACAGTAAAATGTATGAAGGAAACATTGATGGAGCCAAAATAGGAAGTTATCAGGATACACACAGTAATTTCAATGTAGTATTGAAAAAACTCACTCTTGATTCGGTCAGAAGCCGGCTTGATGAGGTATGTAAAAATAATGATGCTATTTGGGATGAAAATGATAATAACTTCATATATATAAGAGCGAATAATGAGGAAAATGCTGAAAAATGTGCATTATCCTGTGCCGAAATAATCCAGTCACAGAATATGAACGGCCGTCTTGACAACTGTGAGATAACAGCATATAATGATCAGACTAAAGAAATATATGATGCAAAAAGATACGGAAGGATCGTTCTGCCTGAGATCAGATGGATATCAGCTCAAGAGGATCATGATATGTTTTATATCAGAATGGCCCATGAGCAGACTGACCCGAAAGCAGAATTTCTAAGAAAAGAGACCGGAACTTTTTCGGAAACCGGTGCAGATCTTGAATATGTTTCCTATCCAACGTACGGCTCTTTTTCAAATCCTGAAAATATGGATTCTCCCGTGACATTCTATTATTTCAAGTCCTCAAAAGGTAAAGAATACTTTCTGTGTGATTTTCTGTATTATATGAACGATAAGAACAATGAGCCTAAATGTTATACCAATTACTCAAAATAATAAAACAGCGGCTTACTCAGGCTTTTTACCTGTAAGATAATATACCGCAAGTGCTGTTCTGTGAGATAATCCCGCCTTTGAAAGTATTGACGTTATATAGTTTTTCACAGTTCCTTTTGAGATATAGAGCCGTTCGGCTATCTCTTCGTTAGATAAGCCGTCTGCTACAGCTTTTATCAACTCAAGTTCACGGGCAGTGAAGTCTTCAGCA
>CADBTD010000357.1 GCA_902797535.1 uncultured Ruminococcus sp.
ATTTACAGCTATATTTCGGTGAGAGATTTCGGCGAGGGCGTTGACAAGGCAAGCTATGCAGCGATGTTTCAGCGGTTCGGGTACTCAACAAACGAAAGCGGCTTCGGGATTGGTATGCCGCTTGCTCTTTCAATAATGAAGGGGCAGGGCGGAGATATAGACGTTGCCGAGCCCGAAAGCGGCAAAGGAACGGTATTCATGCTGAAATTTTTCAAGGCGGAGCGGTAAGTGACTGAAAAGTCACTTATTTTTTTTGCACAGTCACTTTACAGTCATTTTGGCAGGGTAGAATTATAACAGAACAACACGAGGAGGAGATAAAATGGCTGTTCTTGAAGTTAATGACCTCACAAAAGTATACGGACATGGAGAAAATGAAGTGGTGGCGCTTGACCATGTGTCGTTTTCGGTGGAAAAGGGTGAGTTTGTTGCGGTGATAGGGGCTTCGGGCTCGGGAAAATCAACGCTTATGAATCAGATAGGCGGCATAGACAGACCCACTTCGGGGTCTGTGAGGATAGGCTCAAAGGAAATAACAAGTATGGACGAGGACGAGCTTGCGATATTCAGAAGAAGAAACGTGGGAATGATATATCAGTTTTACAACCTGATACCCACCCTTACCACCGAAGAAAACATAATGCTCCCCTGGCTTCTGGACGGCAGAAAGGAAAACCGCAGGAAGCTGGAGGAGATAATGAAGGCGCTGGGGCTTGAGAAAAGAGCAAAGCATCTGCCCGCAGAGATGTCGGGCGGTCAGCAGCAGAGAGTTTCGATAGGGCGTGCGCTGATAAATGACCCTGCGTTCGTGCTGGCCGACGAACCTACGGGAAACCTTGACAGCAGGACAGGCAGTGAGATAATGGACCTGCTGAAATACTCGAATCAGCTTTTTGACCAGACTATACTGCTGATAACTCACGACGAGAAGATAGCTTTGCAGGCAGACAGGGTCATGACCATGCGTGACGGAAAGATAATAGCTGACGAGGTGATAAAGGCATGAAGATAACCTCTCGGCTGGCGCTGGAGCAGCTTGCAAGAAACAAAAAGCGAACGGCAGGCACTCTGCTGGCGATAGCGCTTTCCTCGGCACTGATGACCGCAGTCATCTGCTTTGCGCAGAGCGTCATAAATATGCTGAAAAACGATCTCGGCGGCGACCTTGGCGAATACGGCGGAGCATACAGGGCAATGGTGTTCCTGCCTGCGCTGATACTCACGCTTCTTATAGCGTTTATGTCGGTGACGGTGGTGTCGAACATTTTTCAGGCATCGGCGAATGACAGGATAAAAGAACTCGGCGTGCTAAGATGCGTGGGCGGAACATCAAAGCAGATAAAAAAGACGGTGATAAGCGAGGGACTGTGGCTGAGTCTTGTCGGGATACCGTCGGGACTTATCCTGGGGACTCTTTTGGGATACGCAGGCGTAAGCGTGGCGGGTGCGTATATCGGCCGTCTGACGGAGATAACACGAAGCATAGTCATGCGGAAATTCGACCTGAAGCTCGAATTTTCGGTGAATGCGGCAGGGTATCTGCCTGCGGCGGCAGTTTCATTCATAACGGTGCTGTTTTCAGCGATGAAGCCCGCAAAACAGATGAGCAGGATAACTGCGGTGGAGTGTGTGAGCTTTGGAAACACACGCAGGGAAAAGACGGGAAAAGTTTCGGGAAGCAGGCTGTGGAAAGCGCTGTGGGGCTTTGAGGGCGAGCTTGCGGCAAGAAACATCAGCAGGAACAGGCGGTCTTTCAGACCTGCGGTAAGGGCGCTCTCAATGGGCATATGCCTTTTGCTGACGGTCTCGGGGCTGGCGGCACAGCTTGACGACATAAAGTCATTCATGACCTCGGAGCACAACAGGATGCTTGTGGATTACACTTCCCTGAGAGATGAGGGCGAGGACGCTGCAACAGGCAGACGCAGTGACGTGATACTGAATCCCATAGACGCTGACACCTACAATGAGATAACCGAAAAGCTAAGTGATTTCGGAGATCTTGAAGTATGGGGCATAGGAAGCAACAGAGAAACGTACTATGCAAAAGCGGACAGCGGGTACTTCACGGACGAAGGCAGAGCCGCCGACGGTATGATAAACGAATACGGCGACATGGACTTTGAGATGGTGGCGCTTTCCGAGGAGCTGTACCGTGAGATGTGTGAGGCATCGGGCACCGAATACGGCGGGAACATACTCATCAACACCTATGCTTACAACAGATCGGGTGAACGAAGAGAGATAACGCCCTTTACCGAGGACCTTGACAAGCTGACGCTCATCACTCCCGACGGCAGGGAGAGCGAGATGCAGATAGACGGCTTTCTCGGCAGAGAGGACACGGACGAATGGTATTTCGGCTTTCCCAACAGGGGAACGGTCATGGTGATAGTACACGGCGCAAGTGCAAGGAGCTTCGACTGGTACTGTGAGCCCGGCGAAAGAGAAGAAGAATTCGCGGAATACGCCCGCAGTGTAATGAACAAATACTATCCCGTACTTTCCGAGGACTCCTATGCAGAGCAGGGATATACCGTAAGGATAAGCCGTGAGGACACTATGGTGCGTGCGCTGAATGTGATGATAATACTGGGCGAAGTGATACTCTGCGGATTTGTGATACTGCTGACTCTCATAGGATCTGCGGGATTTATCAGCACTGTTACAGCGAATATACGGGCAAGGAGCAGAGAATTTGCGGTGCTCAAAAGCGTGGGCATGACAAGCAAGGCGCTGAAAAAGATGCTTTACAGCGAAAGTATGTACTGCACAGCGAAAGCATCAGTAAAGGGAGTATTTTTCGGCATGGCGATACCATGGCTGATAAGCCTTTCGCTGAGAAGCACATTCCCCGTAAAGGCACATCCGCCGATAGCTGCGGCTTTACTGAGTATCCTTGCGGCCTTTGCGGCGGTGCTTATCATAACCCATGCGGAGATACGCAGAATGAAGGGACACAGCCTTATAGAAACTATACGCATGGAATCC
>CADBTD010000358.1 GCA_902797535.1 uncultured Ruminococcus sp.
GGAGTTTTCCACGCCCACATCCTCGGTGCCGTTGGGGTAGAATGTCGGCATCACCATGATGACAGGCCTTATCTCACCGTTTTCTATCAGATGGTCGATCGCTGTTTTCAGTTCGTTGGGTTCGTCGGCCGTGCCGAGATAATCTGTGGAATTGTCACTGCCGCCGTGCATCATGTATATGATGTCATAGCGCCTTTCGGGATCATCATCGTAGCCGCAGGGCAAATACACCCACGCCTGCTTTTCCTCATCGGCGTTACGGTATGTAAAGCTCACCATGCGTCCCTGCTTTGCGGCAGGTGTCAGGTACTCTTCGGGTATAGGCTCGTATTTTATCATGCTCATATATGTCACTCCGTTCATTTGTTTTGCCAAAACGGCTATGACACTATTTTAACATATTTTTTGCATTTTATCAAGCCTTTTTACGCAGAAATATCCTTCTTTCCGTACTTTATGAAAGCCGTCACAGCTCCCGCCGCCGCAAGACAGCAGCCAACAGCCATGAGTGCCCCGTCCACAGCATTCTCCGAGATTATATCGCTCGGCTCTGCATAGGCATAGGGTGTCACATATTTCAGAAACTCAGCGTCACTGCTCATGTTGCATAGCAGATTCATAAAATACATCGCCAGCGCAAGCCCCAGCCCTATGCCGAGACTTCCCCTCTTTATAAATGCCGATATGCCGAAAGCTATACAGCAAAGCTCCGCCTGCATCACAAGAAACGCTGCGTGTATCAGCACAAACTGCTTTTTGTCAAAGCTCTCCCCCACAGCAGCCGCCGTCGCAAGACTTGCGCATACCGTGAACATATTCAGCACTGCTACCTGTGTCAGCGCCGCTGTCAGCTTCTGTATCATCACAGATGCGCGGCTCACCGGATGGGTCAGCAGAAACTCTGCTGTGTGCTCCTTTTCCTCATTTGCAAGCGCCGATATCCCCGCAAGTGCCGCAAACATACCTCCGCCTATGCCCAGCACATTTCCGCACTCTATACCGTAAAAGCCCATAAGCTGTCCGAAATCCAGCTTGTCCATTCCGAAAGCATCGGTAAAGCTCCCCATGTTCGCAAACATACTTCCCATTTTCTCTGTTTCGTTTTTCAGGTCGGGAAACATCGCTATGCATATCATTATCATAGCACCTATCGCCAGGCTCCATATTATCAGCGCTTTCAGCGAGCGCTTCATCTCGTTTGCATATACCGTCATCTGCGCTCACCGCCTTTCTCTTTCTCATAGTAGTGCATGAATATCTCCTCCAGGTCAGGCTCCGTCACAGTCATATCCGTTATGTCAAGCCCCGCCAGCGCCGTTATCAGCTTCGGTATGCCGCCGCTGTAAAGAAAGCTCACCGAACCCTCTGCCGAATTTACATCTACCGCCTCAAGACCCCCGGGCACAGCACTTATCCCGTGAAGAGTCACCCTCTTAGCCGCAGTCCTTGACAGATTTTCCACACTGTCCAGCGCCGTCAGCCTGCCTTCTTTTATTATTGCGGCACGGTCACAGTTTTTCTGTATCTCCGAAAGTATGTGCGATGACAGCATTATCGTGCTGCCCTTTTTATTCCGCTCACGCAGTATGTCGAAAAACTCCTTCTGCATCAGCGGGTCAAGTCCGCTTGTGGGCTCGTCCAGTATGCAAAGCCTCGGCTCGTGCTGTAATGCACATACTATGGATACCTTCTTCTTGTTTCCGAGCGAAAGCTCCTCTATCCTCTTTTTTCTGTCTACCCCGAGCCTTTCGCACAGCCTTGCCGCCTCCGCAGAACAGTCCCTTTTTCTCAGCCTCGCAGACAGCTTTATTATCTCCTCCGCTGTCATTGTGCTGTAAAAGTTCGCCTCGGATGGCATATATCCTATGTCCGCCAGTATCTCCCTGTGCGCCTTTATTATGTCCTTGCCGAATATCTCAGCACTTCCCGATGTCGGCTTTATCAGCCCGAGAAGCGTTCTTATCGTGGTGGATTTTCCTGCACCGTTAGGCCCTATGAACCCGAAAAACTCACCCTCCTCTATACTCAGGTCAAGTTCGGTTATGCCCCTGTATTTTCCGTATTTTTTCGTGAGCCTGTGTGTTTCTATTATGCTCATTATTCTCCCTCTTTTCTCAGATACTGCTCTCTCCAGAAGTTTATCATCCTCCTGAAATCACGCTCCGCCTTGTCTGTGTCTATTATGCCGCTGCGCGTATTCTCCCACAGATACCCTTCCGACGCATAATACATATCGTTGTACATCATCTCAAGGTCAAGCCCCTCCCTGAACTGCGAAGGGTCTATCTTCATCTTATTGCTGTTCACCTCAAATGATGCCGTCCTGCCTATCAGCGCCTTGATATCGTCTATCACTTCGGGGTCTGTTTCATAGTACGCCCTCAGCGTGAACCGTGTTATGTCGGGGTACTTCTTCATCATATTTATCTTTGCCGTCAGTCCTCTCAGCATCATCTCGAAAATGTCCTGCTGTTCATAGCACTTATAGTCGCTCAGATACGAATAAGTCGTCTTTGCGGCATACTCCAGCAGATACATATACAGCTCCTGCTTGTTTCGGAAATAGTGGAATAAAAGCGACTTGCTTATGCCTGCTTCCGCAGCTATCTCGCTGACAGGACTTTTCCTGTAGCTGTTCTCCGCAAATACACGATATCCCGCATTTATTATACTCAGCTGCTTTTCCTCACTCAGATTGAAAAACTTTTCGTTCATTCTCTCTCACCTCCCGATGACCGCTTCGGTCAATATCATTATAGCATCGTTGACCGTTTTTGAGAAGACCCCCCGGCAAAAAAAATTTATCTGTAATATTTATGGTTCACCGTACCTTTTTACACGGTAAAGGTTTCACAAAACCGATGACAGGTAAACGTATGCTTGACATATATTTTTATAAGCGTTATCATATTAGCATGAGCTTACCTGTTTACAGAAAGGAGCGTATCCCCATGACTTTTGAGACCCTGGGCGACCCGAAAAACACGCCCGTCATGCTTATCCACGGAATGCTGTGTACTTCCGATGAGTGTATCCCCTTCGGCAGATACCTGTCACAGCGCTATTACGTTATCATGCCTACCCTTGACGGTCACGGCAGTGACGGCACAGACCTCGTATCGGCAGAACAGGAGACCGAAAAGATCTCCGCATACCTTAAAGCCAACGGCATAGACAGACTTGCACTTCTTCAGGGCAGTTCAATGGGTGCCGAGATCGCCCTCGCCGTAAAGGCAGAACTTGATAAAAACGGCATAGCAGTTGACAGCTGTTTCTTTGACGGCGGCCCGTTTTTCAGATTCGTCCCGCCGTTTCGTGCATTCATGTACCGTGTTTTCTCGGGACTTGTTAAAGTGTTCGATACCGACGACCCGTCCTCGGCAGCCGGGAACATGAAAAAGCACCCCATGTTCAGATTCATAGCAAAGGGCAAGGCTGAACAGTACGAACAGATAATCGCAGCAATGACTAAGGAAAGACGCAGCTTTTCCGATAAGACCATTCACGGCATGGTGGATATATGCTATAACTGCACCCTGCCCGATCTTCCCGAAGAAACACAGCGTACATTCACCTTCTTTTTCGCAAAGACCGAACCCGCACGCAAGTCAATGAAGCGCCTGATGAAGACCTACCCGAAGGCAAGATACCGCACCATAGACGGCTATTCCCACTGCGGCTTTCAGATGACTCACCCCCGTGAGTACGCCTCAATGCTCGAACAGACCATTATATCCCCGGAAAGCAGGTGAACGCGATGAGTGTTTACACAATTATCGGTATAGTCGGCATAGTCTGCGGCATACTCTGCGCCCTTGCCGATGTTCCTCTCGCCTACTCCGGCGAAAAAGATCAGGATATCTCAAAGGCTGACAGCAGCGTCGGCAATATATGCAGCTGGTGGACAAAGGTCAGTGAAAAGCACTTCGACATTGCTTTCTGGCTCTCCTGCATAGGTCAGCCGGGCACCTATCTGACTATGTGGATGCTTGCCGAAATAATAGGCCGAACAAGCCCGTCACTGTCCCTCGCCCTGAAGATAAATACCTTCCTCGGCGCATACACGGGACTGCTTTTCCATGCGACTGCCTGCCAGAAGCCCCTCGTATACCGTGCCATTCACGGCAAGCTGTCCGACGCCGACACCGAAGCCGCCGTGAAAAAGCTGGATAAGTACCCCGCAGTGCCCAATATGATAAGCGCACTTACACTTTTCTTAGGCACTACGGTGATAACAGCCGCCGCCATACTCACAGGCGCACTCGACGTCCCGAAGTTCTTTCTCGCCTTTAATCCGATAGGGGCGATCATACCGCTTATGATACTGAAAAAACTCGGCATAAAGATAGTCGGTCCCCTCGGCGCAGGCTTCACCCTCTTTTCGGTGCTTCTCGTATATGCATCGCTCACTATGTAAATTTACCGCTCCCGAAAACCTTTCCGCACTTTCGGGAGCCTTATTTTTCTCCGAATCTGTATTTGACATCCCCCGCACATTGTGATATAATTACACATATGATATAGCAGGGGGTGATGCCATGAAACGGCACTTTGCGGATATACTTGCCGATAAGACCATTAAA
>CADBTD010000359.1 GCA_902797535.1 uncultured Ruminococcus sp.
ACTGGGGCGACGATGACGCAGATACAAAAATGAAGACGGTTACTACACCTACATACAGGTATGAATACAACGGCGAGATATATACGACAATAGGTCCGAAGCATTCACATTACGATGGAACGATATCACTTTCGGACGATCCCGCACCTGCTGAGGGTTCGACAGAAGAGATATTAATCGAACCCGACGACCCGACGAATTTTGTTACGGCAAAGTTACTGAAGAGCCTGAAATACCTTAATTTTGTCCCGCTTATTCCTGTGGCGGCATATCTTATCTTTGTACTGCCTATAGCTGTCATTATAAAATTAGCGAAGAAAAATCCGAATAACAACCTGGTCTATGAAAACGGGCGGATATATGTGGATCCTGCCACGTCAGACGATTCCGCACAGTAAAATGAATATTTTTACAGCCCTGCTTGAATGCGGGGCTTTTTTATGCCTGTCTGTGATGTTTAAAAGGTTTTTTCAGACGATATGTATGTATAAACCTACAATAATCACCCTCCGCAATTGTGATACTTCACAAATGTACATATTTTTTACATAGAACGATTGAATTTTTATGCAAAATGTGTTATAATTGATATACGATTTTTTTAAAGCGAGCTTTGGAACGATCGCAATTCAATTATCCGGGAGGAATAAACAATGTCAAACTTCAAAATGTATATGGAAAGTCTTTCACCTGAGATAAGGGCTAAGTATGCTGATGTCACTAACGCTACCGAGTTCATTATGGCAGAGCTATACAATGACGAGGAACTGCTTGATGAGGAACTCAACAAAGTGACAGGCGGTTCGGCTGCGCCCACACCTTTCAGATGCAAATGCGGAAGCACGGCATATATGGCAGACCACCCCGGATCAAGGCACTATCTTGTCTGTTACAGCTGCTATGACAAAGGCATAGATGTTCCCGTATGTCAGAAATGCGGCAGCAAGCTGACACTTGACAAGGCAAAGGCTTTGCTTGACTGTCCCGAATGTTCTTCTGCGGTAAGAACATAACAAAAAGACGCTTTATCTGCTGTCAGGAGACCGGGCTGTGCAGACCCGTCCCTGACGGCTGTATTTATTTTTATGATGTTTGCCCGAACCTTTGCAGATCAGGGCAGGCAGAAACCGTCAGCACACGATCAGAGTGCTGTTGTTTATAATTCCGAACACAGGTATCGATATCTACAATGTAAAAAAACGGGTGAACCATATGGCTAAACTTGAACTGAAAGCTGAAGTCGGCGGCCTTGAAAGGGTGACGGCATTTATAGACGAACAGCTTGAAGCGGCTGACTGCCCTGTGAAGACACAGATGCAGATAGAACTTGCCGTTGAAGAGATATTCGTGAATATAGCGAACTATGCCTATCCACCGGGCGAGGGTGTGGTAAGCATTTCAGCAGAAATTGCGGGCGGTACGGCAGTTATTACCTTTGAGGACAAGGGTGTGCCCTATGACCCCCTTGAAAAGACCGACCCCGATATAAACCTTTCCGCAGAACAGCGGGAGATAGGGGGACTCGGGATATTCATGGTAAAGAAAAGCATGGACGACGTGAGATACGAGTACCGTGACGGCATGAATATATTAACATTGGTAAAGGAGTTTATGCCGAAATGAAAAGAAAACACAGGAATGATTCACTCTCGGCAAAAACAGTACGCTCGACAGTTCAGAGCTGTATCCTGTTCGGACTTGTCATACAGATAGTTGCACTTTCCTTCTATGCTGTCACGCTCACAAGGCAATATATCAAGACAACGGGAACTACCGTAAGGCAGGTAAGGATGTCGATCAGGCACAGCACCGATTCTATGTCGTATTCAAAACAGGTCATGGATATCTACCGCAGTCTGACCGAGGATCAGCGAAGTCTTATGGGCACTGATGGATACAGAGAGCTTTTCTCGGAGGTTGACACCACGACCAAAGGCGGCACATATGACATACTTATCAATATGCTTGAGGGAACTATGGGCTTTCACACCGACAACGACGACATATCCGACATATATCTGGGTATGTACGATGATGAAACAAGCGCTTTAGTGTACATAGTTGACCCCGACAAACCGCCGAACAGGTTCATGCCCGGAGACTGGGAGAAGGTGCCGAGAACAGAAACGGAGAGATTTCTTTCAGCTAAGGACGACCATGAGGTGCTTTACGATATAGGCTGGATGAAAAAATACGGTCTGATATGCACAGTAGGCGTACCTATCAGCTATGACGGGGAATTGACTGCCTTTATGCTGGCAGACATATCCCTTGACAACATACTTGCGGGAATGGGAGAGTTTTCGCTCGGAATGACCATAGTTGTGGTATTTGTAACAGCGCTGATAGCCCGGATGCAGACAAAACACATCAAGGAAAAGCTGGTAAAGCCGGTAAACATGATAGCCGAAGCATCAAGTAATTTTGCAGCGAAAAGGATCGGAGAAAAACGGTATTTTGCCGATCTTGACATACACACAGGCGACGAGATAGAGCGGCTTGCAGAAACTATGGCCGAAATGGAAACATCGCTGTACCAATACGGTCGTGACCTGCTGGAGGTAACAAAGGAAAAGGAGCGCATAGGCACAGAGCTTTCACTTGCAAGAAAGATACAGGCAGATATGCTGCCAAACATTTTCCCGCCGTTCCCCGAGCGCACAGACTTTGACATATATGCATCAATGGACCCTGCAAAGGAAGTCGGCGGCGACTTCTACGACTTTTTCCTCATAGACGACGATCATCTCGGACTTGTAATGGCTGACGTTTCGGGAAAAGGAGTTCCTGCAGCGCTTTTCATGATGATGTCGAAGATACTGATAAAAAACTTCGCGATGCAGGGACTTTCTCCCGCAAAGGTGCTGGAAAAGACAAATGCGGTCATCTGTCAGAACAACGACGAACAGATGTTCGTAACAGTGTGGTTCGGTGTACTTGAGCTGTCAAGCGGAAAACTTACCGCCGCAAATGCGGGTCACGAATACCCGATGATAAGAAAAGCCGGAGGAGAGTTCGGGCTTTTTAATGACAAGCACGGCTTTGTCATCGGCGGAATGGAAGACATGACATACAAGGAGTACGAGATACAGCTCGATAAGGGCGATACGATATTCCTTTACACCGACGGTGTGCCCGAAGCTACAAACGCAAACAGCGAGTTTTTCGGCATAAACAGACTGCTTGATTCGCTCAACAGCAGCAAGGCAGCTGACCCGATGAACATCCTGAGGAATGTCAGGAAGTCTGTCGATGATTTTGTGGGTGATGCCGAACAGTTTGACGATCTGACCATGCTCGGGCTGACACTTTTATGATGGCAGACGGTGAATGATAAAACGTGTTTTTCGATCAAAGTGCAGATGCTGCTTAAAAATACAGAAAAACAGCATATTGAATGAATTTAGCAGGTGTTATGATCATGTGTCTTTCTTTAAAAAATCGAAAGTCTGAAAAAATAATGTGAAATTAATCACACACTTTTATATTGATGACATAACAAAATACTTGCTGACCGTTATAGCATTAAAAAAAGGAGCATCGCGCTCCTTTTTTTAATGAACTTTATTCTATGGTGAGTATCTCGGAAAAACCTGTCACCCGGAATATCTCCATGATATCCTTGTTGACGTTTTTCAGCTTCATATCGCCCTGTCTGTTCATGGTCTTCTGAGACATTAGCAGCACACGAAGACCCGCTGACGAGATATATTCGACCTTTTCAAAATCAAAGGTGAGCAGCTTTACACCGTCAAGCGAAGCCTTTAACAGGTCCTCGAGCTGAGGGGAGGATTTTGTGTCTATCCTGCCGACGGGTCTTAACTCAAGAGTGCCTTCACCCTTTTTTACTTCAATTTCCATAATAAAGTCATGTCCTTTCATCATCGTTTTTCCATGCGCCGCTTTCGTAAAAGCTCTCAAGTATCTCACTGTCGAGCTTTCCGCCCTTTGCCATATTGCGCAGTATAGCAAAAGCCCAGTCAATTGGTACAGGCTTTTTGTACGGCCTGTCCCTTGCCACAAGGGCTTCATAGATGTCGATTATCGTAAGCAGTCTTGTTTCCCAGGGGATATCCTCTGCGGTAAGACAGTCGGGATAGCCTGTGCCGTCAAGAAATTCATGGTGGCCTGCCGCCCATTTCGGGACGTTTCTGTATATTCCCCTGAACTCCATTTTCGAGAGAAGTTCCTTCGTAAAAGTCACATGAGTCTTGATTATCTCGCGTTCATCAGCGGTGAGCGTGCCCTTTGCGGTAGTGATAGCTTCAAGCTCCTTTTCGTCAAGAAGAGGTATCTCACTGCCCTCGGCGGTGATGCAGACAGTGCCTGCTATACCGTTAAGACCTGCGATAGTATCCTCATCAAGAAGGATAGCCGTATTCGCAGTGACTATAAGCTCCTTTGCAAGGTCAAGCTGTTCTGTCCTTTCTGAACATTCATCTGATGTTATATCACCCGAAAGCGTCTGTATCCTCAGCATCAGCTTGGTGGTCTCTATCCTGTGGAGCACACCGCCCAGCTTATCGGCAAGCCTTGAGGGTTTATCCATTATCTCGGGAGGCACCATCAGCTTTCCTATATCGTGAAGCCATATACTCATGATAAATGGTGCGGTGTCCTCGCTTGTGTAGTTTTCGAGAGTTCCCTGCTCTCTCAGCCATTCAAGGTAGGTATTTGCATAGCGAACCATATTTTTTGTGTGGTCGGCATTATAGGCAGACCTTTCCTCGGTCTCGGTGACCATCACCTCAACAAAGGAATTCATAAGGTTTATCACCTGATTTGCAAGGCGTTTGTTGCATATAAAAAGCTCAACGGGCTCGGTGTTGTCGCTTATCACTGCGATAAGAGCAACGGGGTCTTCGCCCTTTAAAAGGAAGGATGTGGTCACCCTGAGATACTTCATGATGCCGTTAGTCCTGAAAGGAACAGTCTTTGTGACCTTTTTCCTTTTATATACAGCGTCAAGGATAAGCTCGAAGAATTCGTCATTCTCCTCAAATCCGTTCATAAGCTCCGCAACGCTTTTTCCGACTAATCCACCCTCTGAAATATCAAGGGCAGACTC
>CADBTD010000360.1 GCA_902797535.1 uncultured Ruminococcus sp.
GCTGTCTCCGCCGTAGATGTATCCCTCACTCATGAAAAGTCCGCTTCTTCTGCGTATCTCCTCTGCCGCATTGTCAAATCCGTATGCCGAAAGGTCAAGCCACATAAGATAGGTCGCACCTTCGTTTATCACCTTTATTTCGGGGAGTTTTTCTGCCATGAATCCTCTTACATACCGCTTGTTCTCTGCTATATATGCTCTCAGTTCGTCGAGCCATTCTCCGCCGCCTGTGAAGGCCGCCGCAGCCGCACCTATTGCAAAGGCGTTAGGCTCAGCCACCTCATCATTGTTGAGGGCACGCCATACTCTGTGTCTTATGCGAGTGTCGGGAATTACTGCCGCAGCGGTCTGTATTCCCGCAATGTTGAAAGCCTTTGTCGGTGCAAGGCATACCACGCAGTTTTTGCGGCACTTTTCAGATACAGAAGCAAATGGCACATATTCAAGTCCCGGATCGGTAAGGTCACAGTGTATCTCATCGGATATGACCGTTACTCCGTTGTCATAGGCGAGTTCGCCTATCCTTGCAAGGGTCTCTCTGTCCCATATCTTTCCCACAGGGTTCTGAGGGTTGCAAAGTATCATAAGGCTTGTCTGCGGGTCTGAAAGTCCTTCTTCAAGCGCATCCCAGTTTACGGAGTATTCTCCGTCAGAATATGCAAGGGGCACTTCCTTTACGTTTCTGCCGTTGTTGAGTATACTATTATAAAATATATTATATACAGGGGTCATGATAAGAACGTTCTCTGCAGGGTGAGTAAGTCTGCGCACACAGCTGGAGATTATGGGTATCACGCCTGTAGTGAAAATAAGCTGTTCGGGCTTGTATTCTATCCCGTGACGGGACTTCCACCAGTTTATATAGGCGTGTTTCCATTCGTCGGGTATTATGCTGTAGCCGAAGACTCCGTGTGCCGCACGGCTGAGTATGGCTTCCTTTATGCATGGCGCAGTTTCAAAGTCCATGTCCGCTACCCACATGGGAAGTTCGTCCTTTTCGGTGATATCCCATTTAAGGCAGTCAGTGCCGCGTCTGTTATTTATCTTGTCAAAATCGAATTTCATTTCGGTCATTCCTTTCTGTCGGTACTGATATTATTATAACATAATTTTGCAAAAAGTAAAGATAAAGGCATAAAAAATACCGCAGTGGCGATGACGTTCGTTCACTGCGGCTTTCCTTTTTCATATTCCCTTACAAATTGTTTCCTGTCAATTATTCTGCTGTCAGTTCATCTGTCTCGGTGGTGTCGATGGCAAGAGCTGCTGTAGCAGTTTCATGCCACTGAAGCTCGGACTTTTCTGTCTCGGGTTCAGCTTCATTGTAGCGGCCTGTTATCTCATCAAAGAGATAAATGGTGTCGCTGTCCATGTCTTTTGCGACAGATGCGATCTTCTCGTAATTCTTTTTTCTGTAGGAGTAGTAATCAAATACATAGCAGTTCTTATCACCGTCAAGTGTATAGATATGCTTTTCTCCCTTGAAGCCGTACATCAGCTTTCCCTTTGTATCGGGAAACAGCTTCTTTAAAGTTTCCGACATATAGTCGAAATCATCGAGTGCTTCGTCGGGCATCTCACGGAAGATACCTTCAGGCAGCTTTACGTCGGTCTCTGATTCTGTAACAGCTGTTTCAGCAGAGGTATTTTTTACCTGCTGCTTTTTCTTTGTGCTGTCCTTGCTGCCGCAGCCTGTGAACATAAGACATACTGCGAGCACACCTGCGATAACCGAACCTGTTCCTAACGAAAAAAGTTCCTTTTTCATTTTACTTTCCTTACCTTTCTCCGCATACTGCGGAAAAACCTTTTTGAGAGACCACTTATATATTTTCTTTTTCTTTGCAAAACAAAGTATATCATATTCTTCGGGGCGTGTAAATAGATGTTACTGAAATTTCACAAAAAAAATCCGAATGCAACAAAAAAGAGGCATTCGGAAAGATTATTTTGTGATATTTAACAAGTATACGGTTACAGCTTTGTAAGAATTAAACAAATCTGTAGCCTTTGTACATATTGCGGTCAAAGATCTTATGTCGCATTAAAGACGCAGAAAACGCTGTTTTGCGCTGTTTTGATGCTGCGTCTGAAAAGACATCCGATCTTGCATCGATCTTTCGGATATAATCACGGCCGAGGCGGTGTTTTGTGTACTTTTGCACAAAGCAGAACGGCGGCTGTTTGGCTGGTGGGAAATATTGGCAGGCAATAATTCGATTTGGATTCCGGATCAATGCGGACAAATATTTCGGTTTTTGAAAAAAATGGCGGCTGTTTAAGCCGCCAAGAAATATTTGCAGTCACTAATTCGACTTGGATTCCGGATCAATACGGACAAATATTTCGGTTTTTGAAAAAAATGGCGGCTGTTCAAGCCGCCAAGAAATATTTGCAGTCACTAATTCGACTTCGTCGAATTAGTGCGAATTACTGCCAGTCAACAACGTCGAGCCATCTCATCAGCAGGTCTTTCTGCTCTTCAATGCCTCTGTCGAGCTGAGCGGCAGCCACGATAGGGAGCCAGTTCTGTACATAGTGCTTGGAGGTACCTGTCTTTGCGCAGTATTTGTCGAGATACTTGTCCGCAAGGTTGGGTCTCTTGAGGGAGAGCAGCAGATAGGTCTTAGCTACGTCAGCCGAAGCGTTGCCCTGTCTTGCAGAACCCCAGTTGAGAACGAATGTACCGTCATCGTTGATTATCACGCAGTCGGGGTCAAAGTTGTTGTGGCAGAGCTTTATGTGCTTGGGCATAGAGTCAAGTCTTGTAAGAAGTTCGTACTTCTTGATCTCGTCTATCTGTGCCAGCGATTTGATCTGTCTTGCCAGCTTGTCCTTCAGCTTTGACAGAAGGGGCATATACTGTTCGTGTATCTCACACTGGATGTCTATCATCTTGTCGAGGTACATATCAGCCTTATCGGGGTTTTCGTCTATAAGCTGTCCGAGAGTCTTGCCCTCTATCCAGTCCATGGAAATTGCCCACTTGCCGTCGATGAGCGAGACCTCGTGAAGAACGGGTATCTTTATGCTGGAAAACTTGAGAGTAGTTTCTACTCTTGCGTGGGTAAGTGCCGCATAAAGGCATTTTTCCTTGTATTTTTCGTCCTGATATACTCTTATAGCCTGACCGTCTGACTCATATACGTCATAAATGTCTCCGCTTGCGATAAAGTTTTTGAGTTCCATAGTAATTCTCCTTTTTGAAAAAAATATAGTCGGAAAAGCGCTTGACTTGTGCAATGTCACAACCTGTACGCTTAATATTTTCATGTTTATATTATACTACAAGTTTTTCAATTTGTCCAGTCTTTTTTGTGCGATTTGCTATAATTTACTATAACTTAACAGAATAGTAACATTACATTAATAAAACTAAAGTCGGGATAGAACGAGCAATTGGCGCATCACGCAAAAACGTTGTGCATATTGACGGTTAATAATTGGACATAATAAATAAAAAGCTGATTTACGATTTGTGTATAGTAAATATAAAATCGAGGAAAATCAACAAGAAATACTGTCTGTTTGACAGATTGACAAAAAAATAACAATCTGCTATAATAATATCAGCGGAACATATAAATGTACCCGCTGTCTGCCCGCGGAAGGGCATCGTATTCAATGTGATCAACAGGAAAACCGGGAAGCGTGGCAGTCGTGTGCGTTAAAGCACATCGTATGAGAAAGGAATGGTTAGAGTTATGGCTAAGACCGAAGTAAAGATCGTAGACAGCATCGAGACTCTTGAGGCAAGACTTGCCGAGATAAGAGAGGCTCAGGAGATATTTGCGACCTATACTCAGGAGCAGGTAGACAAGATCTTTAAGGCAGCTGCACTTGCAGCCAACAAGGCAAGAATACCGCTCGCAAAGATGGCAGTAGAAGAAACAGGTATGGGTATCGTAGAGGATAAGGTCATCAAGAACAACTACGCTGCCGAGCATATCTATAATAAGTATAAAAACGTCAAGACCTGCGGCGTGTTTGAGGAGAACCCCTCCTTCGGCACAAAGAGGATATATGAGCCTATCGGTATCGTGGCTGCGGTAATACCTACCACCAACCCGACATCGACAGCTATATTCAAGACACTTATCTGCTTAAAGACAAGAAACGGTATCATCATCAGCCCGCACCCCCGTGCAAAGAACTGCACCATCGCAGCTGCTAAGATAGTTCTTGACGCTGCAGTTGAAGCAGGCGCACCCAAGGGCATCATCGGCTGGGTAGACGTTCCTTCTCTCGACCTTACCAAGAAGGTCATGGAAGACGCTGATATAATCCTCGCTACAGGCGGTCCCGGAATGGTCAAGTCGGCTTATTCCTCGGGTACTCCCGCTATCGGCGTTGGTGCAGGAAACGCTTCCGCTATCATCGACCCCAGTGCTGACATCGTAAACGCAGTAAACTCTATAATCCATTCCAAGACCTTTGATAACGGTATGATCTGCGCTACCGAGCAGACCGTTATCGTTGACAAGAGCATATACAACGAAGTCAAGAAGGAATTCAAGGCTCGCGGCTGCTACTTCCTCAACAACGAAGAAGCAGACAAGATCAGAAATACAATGCTCATAAACGGCGCACTCAACGCTAAGATCGTTGGTCAGCGTCCTGCGGCTATCGCTAAGCTCGCAGGCTTTGAAGTGCCCGATGATGTAAAGGTACTTATCGGTGAGGCTACATCTACCGATACTTCCGAGGCATTCGGACATGAAAAGCTCACTACCATACTCGGTATGTATAAGGCTAAGGATTTTGACGACGCTCTTGACAAGGCTGACACACTGCTTCACAACAACGGCGGTCTCGGCCACACAAGCGTTCTCTGGATAGACACTCTCACAGAAAAGGAAAAGTATGATAAGTTCTGCGCAAGAATGAAGACCTGCCGTCTTATCATAAATACTCCTTCCTCACTCGGCGGTATCGGAGACCTCTACAACTTCGATTATGCTCCTTCGCTTACCCTCGGCTGCGGCTCGTGGGGCGGCAACTCGGTTTCCGAGAATGTCGGCGTAAAGCATCTGCTTAACATCAAGACCGTTGCTGAGAGGAGAGAGAATATGCTTTGGTTCAGAGCACCTGAAAAGGTATACTTCAAGAGGGGCTGCCTGCCCGTTGCACTTGACGAGTTAAAGACCGTTATGGGCAAGAAGAAGGCATTCATCGTAACCGACCAGTTCCTTTACAAGAACGGCTACACCAAGCCTATCACCGATAAGCTCGATCAGATGGGCATAGAGCACAACGTATTCTTCGATGTTGCTCCCGACCCGACACTCGGCTGCGCACTTGAGGGCGTTAAGGCTATCCGTGCTTTCGAGCCTGATACCATAATCGCTATCGGCGGCGGTTCCGCAATGGACGCTGCAAAGATCATGTGGGTAATGTATGAGCATCCCGAGGCTGACTTTATGGATATGGCTATGCGCTTCATAGATATCCGCAAGAGAGTATATACCTTCCCCCAGATGGGCGAAAAGGCATACTTCATCTGCATACCTACCTCTTCGGGTACAGGTTCAGAGGTAACTCCTTTCGCAGTTATCACCGATGAAAAGACAGGTCACAAGTATCCTCTCGCTGACTATCAGCTGATGCCTAACATGGCTATCATCGATACAGACCTTATGATGAGCGCACCTAAGGGTCTTACCGCTGCATCGGGTCTCGACTGCATGGTACACGACCTTGAGGCTTATGCATCTGTTATGGCTACCGACTTTACCGACGGTATCGCTCTCAGATCGCTGAAGCTGACCTTCGAGAATCTTAAGGAGTGCGTTGACAACGGTCAGACCGCAGTCAAGGCAAGAGAGAATATGGCTCACGCTGCTACTATGGCAGGTATGGCATTCGCAAATGCATTCCTCGGAATAGGCCACTCGCTGGCACACAAGCTGGGTGCTTATCACCACCTGCCTCACGGTATCTGCTGCGCTCTCGTTATCGTTAACGTTATGAAGTTCAACGCTAACCCCGTACCTCCCAAGATGGGTACATTCTCGCAGTATCAGTATCCTCATACCCTTGAGAGATATGCAGAGGTAGCTAAGTACCTCGGCGTTGAGGGCAAGGACGACAAGGAGCTCTTCAACGGCCTTATCGCTAAGATAGAGGATCTCAAGGAGAGCGTAGGCTGCAAGAAGACTATCGCAGATTACGGCGTTACCGAGGAAGACTTCCTTGCAACTCTCGACCAGATGTCTGAGGATGCATTCGACGATCAGTGCACAGGCGCAAACCCGAGATACCCCCTCATCGAGGAACTCAAGGAGATCTACAAGGCTTGCTTCTACGGCACCGAGTACAACGGCTAAGCATTCAACCAGTTCGGCAAAGACCGCCTGAACGGTCTGCCGACCCGCTTCCAAATAAAAAAGCAGGATCTGTCCTGAATAAGGGCAGGTCCTGCTTTTTTGCTGTTATATTAAAGATTGTGTTATCAAAATGTTAGTTTTACGCTGTTTTTGTTGACATAACGGGGCTTATTTGATATAATAACTCTGTAGGCAAAAATTTTAGTCAGGGGGACATTTATGGACAATGACAGTATAAGGCTCATAGTTATGCTGACCTATAATGACCGCACAGTTGAAAATGCTCATGAGATATTTGAACAGTGCAGACATTCAAAGGCAGTTTACTGGGGCTTTAAGGAAGAACCTCTTCCGTTTGAGGAGATGAAAAAGCTATACACCTATATGAAAAGCTGCGGCATGAAGACAGTTCTTGAGGTTGTGGCTTATACCGAGGACAAGTGCATCGAGGGCGCAAAAATGGCAGTCGAGTGCGGCTGTGATATCCTTATGGGTACTGTATTCTCGGATAAGGTGAATGAGCTTTGCAGGGTAAATGGGATAAAGTATATGCCTTTTGTGGGCGAGATAACAGGAAGACCGTCTGTGCTTGAGGGTACAGCCGAGGGTATGATAGCCGAAGCCAACAGATATATAGAAAAAGGCGCTTACGGCATAGACCTTCTGGGGTACCGCTATACAGGTGATGCTGATGAACTCAACAGAAGCCTGGTAAAGGGCGTCAATGCGCCTGTCTGCATAGCGGGAAGCGTAAACAGCTACGAACGTCTTGATCTCATAAAAAGCATCAGGCCTTGGGCATTTACAATAGGAAGTGCATTTTTTGACGGCGAATTCAGCGGAAGCTTCGCCGAACAGATAGATAAGGTCTGCGATTACATAGAAAGCTAATGGTGAAATGATGCTCGAAAAATTCTACCCGTATGAATACGCTGACAGCGTGTTTGCGATAGATTATAAGAAACTTTACGATATGGGCTACAGAGGGATAATATTTGACCTTGACAACACCCTTGTCCATCACGGAGATGACTCTACTCCCGAAGTGGATGCGCTTTTCCGCAGGCTCAACAAGTTAGGTTTCAGAACGGCACTGCTCACCGATAATGAGCAAAGCCGTGTGGAACGCTTTATACGCAATATAGAGACCGAGTATGTGTGCGATGCGGACAAGCCTTCGCCTAAGGGCTACAATAAGGCTATAGCCAGGCTCGGGCTGAAAAAGGAACAGATAATCTATATAGGCGACCAGATATTTACCGATATAGTCGGTGCAAACCGCGTGGGGCTTGCAAACATACTTGTAAAATTCATACGTCTTAAAGATGAAAAATGGATAGGCAAGCGGAGATACCTCGAATACCTTATACTCAGCTTTTATAAGCGTGATCCGAGGTACAGAAGCAGGCTGGGCGATATAAAAGTGAAAAGGAGTGCGCTAAAAGTATGAGATTCGGAAAAAAACAGGTGCTGTTCTGTGACATTTGTCCTGCGACCTACGCTATTTCCGAAGCAAAGGAAAAGTGTAAGCGCTATATAAAAGACTTTACAGGCGATGACCGCTTTGCCGATACAAGGGCAAAGAAAAAACTGCCGAACCTGATCTCGGCTGAAAGCTCGCATATGATAAAGACAGGACCGGGCATTGAACCTGAGCTTCAGGAAAACAAGGCTGTTAATATCCGTCTTGCGGGCGGCAGGATAAACGGCATAGTGATACATCCCGGCGAGACTTTCTCTTTCTGGCGCACAGTCGGAAAGATAACAAAGAAAAAAGGCTATAAGGACGGCCGTATCATATCAAACAACAAACTTACACCGGGTCTGGGCGGAGGACTGTGCAACCTCGGAAATACCATACACAGGCTGATACTTCACAGCCCGCTTGAAGTCACCGAATTTCACAGCCATTCTGATGCGCTGGCACCCGACCACGGCGAAAGAGTGCCGTTCAGCTCGGGTACCTGCATATGCTACAACTACGTTGACTACCGATTCAAGAATACCACCGACCAGGATATGCAGCTTTGCGTATGGACCAAGGACGGCGACCTGTTTGCCGAGCTTCGTTCAGAGCGTGAGATAGACTATACCTATGCGCTTTCCGAGGAAGATCATCATTTCCATGAGGAAGACGGGAAGTTCTATCGTATATCAAAGATATACAAGAACACCTATGATAAGAAAACAGGTGAGCTTGTGGATAAGAAGCTGGTGCTTGACAATCATTCCGAAGTCATGTTCGACTATGACCTTATCCCCGAGGAGCTTATAAGATGATCATGAGGCAGACGTACAGGTCTGCCTTTTGTGCAGCTTAACGGCCGGCGGAAGAGCCTGCGGTTCGCAGTATACTAAGATATGACCCGAACTTTTAATGCACGGTATCTTTACTTTTGCGCAAGAGTATGCTATAATAATACAGTAAACTATTTTGACAGGAGTGTTTTAAATGACCTACAAGGAAGAGTTCATTAAATTCATGGCA
>CADBTD010000361.1 GCA_902797535.1 uncultured Ruminococcus sp.
AATACCACCGACTGATAATCCTTTGACGGAGCATAGCTGAAGATCACCTTGCCGCTGCTGTCGGTGACTGTGAATTCACTGCCGCCCGAAACGGGTGATGAGAAGTTATGAAGTATGCTGTACTGTGTCGAGCTTTCGTCAAAGCCCACTTCCATTCCCACCGAACCTGCGGCTATTATCGTGCCGCCCGTTATCTGTGCGGTGCAGCCGAAGTCGCCGATATCTATCGCACCGTTGCCGCCGTTTACGGGGCCGTCAACGAATACCGTTCCGCCCGTCATATAGAAGTCGCCGTTTGAGTCAAGGCCGTCGCCTTCCGAATCGACATAAACATTTCCGCCCGATATGGTCAGCTTATAGCTTGCACCGTCTGTGGTGCTGAAGTTATCTCTGCCCATTCTGTCCTGCGAGCCTGTATCGCTTCCGCCTGCGGCATTGAAGCCGTCGTCGGAGGCTTTTACCTTTACATCGCCGCCCGATACTTCTATATTAAGACCCTCGATGCCCTCATAGCTTTTTGAGATGTCTATGATGCCGCCGCTTATCGTGAGGTCGCCGTCTGCGTGTATTCCGTCGTCACCCGACGCCGCAGTAAGCTCTCCGCCCGAAATCGAGATACTTCCGTTTGAGTGTACCGAATCGTCCGAGGAATCTATCCTGATACTGCCGCCATCTATCTCGATCGCCGTACCTGCCTTGAGCGCCTTTGCAGAGGTCTGTCCGCTTTCGGAGGTATCGGAGACCGCCGACATATTCACGACAGATGCGCCGCCGCTCACCGGCTGAAAGTCCTGCATACCACCTCCGCCGAAGTCACCGTCGGGAGGAGCCATTCCCTGCATACCTCTGTCCCAATTGCCCCAGCCGCCGTTCGGAGTGCCGTCGGACTTCATGCTCGCATTTGCCGAGCCGCCGCCTGTAGTGATATCGACAGTGCCGCCTTCTATATGCAGAGTAGTTTCAGCCTGTATGCCGTCACCCGCAGAATTGATCACCGCAGTTCCGCCCGTTATCACCACGAAGCCCTTTGAAGCGTCTTCGGAATCAGTGGAGGTGATGCCGTTTGAGCCTGCTGTTATATCAAGCTGTCCGCCGCTTATCTTGACGCTGTCCTTGCCGCTTATGGCAGTTGACTGCGACTCGACGGTCAGATCTCCGCCCGTTATGACAAGGCCGTCCTTGCTGACTATGCCGTGCTTGTAATTGCCGTTTACTGTCAGCGCACCCTCGCCGTTTATGGTGAGGTCTGCACGGGAGAATACTGCCGCATCGGTGTTGTCCCCGCTGTCGGCAAGATCATAGGAAGCGCCGTCGGAAAAGCTGTTCTGTGTGCCTTCGTTCAGCGTAAGCGTTACCTTTGAGGCCTTATCCGCAAGCAGAGCCGCATGGCTGTCATTTTCCACCGAAAGGCCGTCAAGCACCAGTTTTATCTCACTGCCCTTGCTGTTTATATATATCTGTCCCTTGAAGTTTCCCGACAGCACATATGAGCCTGCTTCGGTTATGGCGAGCTTTCCGTCGGATATCTCTGCGCCTGCTCCTCTGACCTCTCCCGAAGTGCCGTTCAGGGTTATCACAGTGGAGTCGCTTTCTTCATAGCCTATGTCCTTATCCTCAGCCGATACCGAAAGATCGTCTTCAGAAAGTGAGGATACCGCCGCCGCAGTCTGTGTCTTTACTGCGGTATCTGCGGAGGTGTTTTCGGATGCATCCGACGAGCATCCCGAAAAGCTGACTGCCGTAAGTGCCGCTAAGGCCGCCGCTGTTATTTTCATGCTGTTTTTCTTTTTCATACTCATTATACCTCATCCTTTCCCGGTAGCGGAAGATACTCTTATTTCAGTTCTGACCTGCTCACCTAAGCGGCGGGCAGGTCAGTTTTTTCGGTGTAAGTTTTTTGCGGTACGGTCTTACAGTCTTTCGGACGCAACGGGACGTCCGCAGGATATCTCAAGGTTGCCGTTTCTTTCACGCAGTTCGTCGATAAGCTGTTTTTCCTTTGAGGAATCCTTCAGCACTATAGTATAGGTCAGCTTGAAAAGGCTTCCCATGTTTGAGGTCTTGACCTCATCAAGCTCTGCGCTCTTGGTGTATTTGCCGAACAGATCGTCAAATGCGCCGCTGTAGTCGAGAGATTCCGGGATAGTTATCTTGAGCATTTTTTCTCCCGAAACGCTTGAAGGGAAGACCTTTGACATAACGAGTGCCGCTATGCAGATAACTGCCGTGAAGATGAGAGCCGCCGCAAGGTGCTGTGTTGCACAGGCAAGTCCTGCCGCCATCGCGAGGAATATAGCGCAGATCTCTTTGGCAGAACCCGGTACGGAGCGGAACCTTACAAGTCCGAATGCGCCCATTACCGCAACGCCCGTTCCCACATCACCGTTGACCAGCATTATGACCATCTGCACGATAGCAGGAAGAACGGTCAGCGTAAGCATGAAGCCCTTTGAGGTCTTTTCGCCTCTGCTGAAGACGAAGGCTATCGCCAGACCTATCACCAGTGACACCGCTGTACATATCAGCATCGAGGTCACGGTAAGAGTGCCTGTGGAAAATTTAAATAAAGAAGCTATATCAGCTGAAAAGTTAGTCATATATCTCACGTCCTTTATAATAGTGCATCATATAACGAGTTTGTAGCCCGTTTTATGGATATCCCTTCTGTCGGAAGCTGCAAGTTCATCTCTTCCGCCCAGCTTGTTTTCGCATAGAAGGGTAGTATAGGCTTTGCCGTATTTTGAGAAGGATACGGGGAATATCCTCAGTTCATCCAGTATACGGGAAAGCCAGAGAGGCATAGCATCGGGTATTTTTATCTCCATAAGCCGCTGACCTTCGTCAAGCAGGTCGCGTCCGTAGATACCCTTTGTAAGGTCAAGGTCATAGCCCCTGTAGATTATCCTGTCGTCAAAGGTCATGCGAAGTTCGCTGTTTTCCTTTCCGACATATGCCTGTCTGTGATAGCTTATCATCATTCTCGGGGCAAGCTCGTCATATATCCTGAAAGCGTAGCGAAGTTCGTTTTCTATCTGGACATTTGTGCCGCCCACATCTGCGCCCTTTGAGAATTTCCTTGCATTGTCAACTGTCATGACAGTTCTTCTCTTATACACGACTCCCTTATACTTGCGCTTGTATTCCAGGAATGCGGTGCTGTCATCATCGGGCACGCCGTAGCTTCTGAGTCTTATTTTTTCTTTGAACACAGGCTTATCAAGGGAAGCCCTTATAAGTCTGTAGTCGGGTGTATCGTAATAAAGGCTTAGTATCTCGCTGTCAAAATAACGGTCTTTTTCCATATGGTCTTCAAGCCTTTTAAGTAATGTTTCGTATGTTTCCTTATCAAGCAGGTATTTTTTCTCTGTTCTTCTGAATACTTCCTGTGCCATGTCTTTCACCTCTTTGCCGTTGTTTCAAGCATTTCCCTTTTCCTTATCTCTGTATCTAATTATAAGGGAACTAACTTAAAAATACTTATGATTTTTCTTAAAGTATACTTTAAAACGAAATTTTCGTACATTTTCACTATATTTAAGTAAATGGTTTGATAAAAATAGATGAAAATATATGAGAATTTGTAGAATTATTATATCACACTGACCGATTATTGTCAATCGATATTTTTTGTAAAATGAAAAAATTTTATCCTATGTAGCTATATTATCCGACAAAACGCAATAATCGGTAAACAACAGACAAAAAAAGAGCTCCCCGTACACAAAGTACGGAGAGCCCTTTACTAACGGCTTGATATTATTTCAGCGGGATCACTTTTTTACGTTGAAAGCGTCCATCTGCGGATAGCACGCAGCATCACCGAGTTCCTCCTCAATGCGGAGAAGCTGGTTGTACTTAGCCACACGTTCGCTGCGGCTGGGTGCGCCTGTCTTTATCTGGCAGGTGTTGAGCGCTACTGCGAGATCTGCGATAGTGGTATCTGCGGTCTCGCCCGAACGGTGTGAAGAAATAGCAGTGTAGCCTGCCTTGTGAGCCATCTTGATAGCTTCGAGGGTCTCGGATACAGAGCCTATCTGGTTGAGCTTTATAAGGATAGAGTTGCCTGCACCGAGCTTGATGCCCTTAGCAAGTCTTTCGGTATTGGTAACGAACAGGTCATCACCTACGAGCTGTACCTTGCCGCCTATCTGTGCGGTCATCTTCTGCCAGCCTTCCCAGTCCTCTTCATCAAGGCCGTCCTCGATGGAGATTATCGGGTACTTGTCAACGAGGCTCTCCCAGTGAGCGATAAGCTCATCAGAGGTGAATTCCTTGCCGCTCTTGGGCTGCTTGTAGAAGCCCTTGCCCTTTTCGCTCTTCCACTCAGAGGAAGCAGCGTCCATAGCGATCATGAAATCCTTGCCGGGCTCGAAGCCAGCCTTCTTTATAGCCTCGAGTATCTTCTCGATAGCCTCTTCATCGCTCTTTAAGCTGTTGGGTGCAAAGCCGCCCTCATCGCCTACAGCGGTGACATCGCCCATTTCCTTGAGCAGAGCCTTGAGTGCGTGGAACACTTCTGCGCACCAGCGGAGACCTTCCTTAAAGGAGGGAGCGCCTACAGGCATTACCATGAATTCCTGGGTATCAACAGCACTGTCTGCATGAGCGCCGCCGTTCAGGATGTTCATCATGGGAACGGGGAGCTTTGTGCCCTGGATACCGCCTAAGAATCTGTACAGCGGGATATCAAGGGAAGCTGCAGCAGCTCTTGCGCAGGCGATAGAAACTGCGAGTATGGCATTTGCACCGAAGTTCGACTTGTCCTTAGTGCCGTCTGCGGTTATCATAGCCTTGTCAACTGCATATATATCAGAAGCATCCATGCCTGTGATGACCTTTGCTATATCATTGTTTATGTGGTCAACAGCCTTCTGAACGCCCTTGCCGAGGTAACGGCTCTTGTCGCCGTCACGAAGCTCAAGTGCTTCAAATTCGCCTGTGGAAGCACCGCTGGGTGCAGTACCTCTTGCTATAGTTCCGTCAGCAAGCGATATCTCAGCTTCAACGGTGGGGTTTCCTCTCGAATCGAGGATCTCACGTCCCTTGACGCTTACGATCTCAAGATAATCCTTCATTGTGAATTGCTCCTTTTGTGTTTGATTTTACGGAGTATTTCCGTAATTAGTCCATATATAAAATGATAACATGGCGGTATGAGTTTGTCAACCCTAACCGCCCCTGCAGCACTGTCCAAATAACGACTATGAATTTTAGTGCCGATATCTCAACAGGTCTTCAGGTGTGAACGATTTGTAAAATCGCAAAAAGTTACAGCACTTCCCTTGACAACGGGGCAAAGCTGTGATACAATATTATACTACCCGAAAAAAGGAAGGTGAAACGCTGTGGCTGAAAAAAAGTCCGAGTCATTCAAGACGATAGCCGATAACCGAAAGGCATATCATGAATATTTCGTGCTTGAAAAATTCGAGTGCGGTATAGAACTTTGCGGCACCGAGGTCAAGGGCATACGCACAGGCAGCGCTAACCTTAAAGACGCATGGTGCGCTATCGAGGACGGAGAATGCTGGGTCAAAGGTATGCACATAAGCCCCTACGAAAAGGGCAACATCTTCAACCGTGACCCCCGCCGCGAGCGCAGACTGCTTCTTCACAAGGCAGAGATAAACAGGCTGCTCGGAAAGGTGCAGCAGGAGGGTCTGACCCTCATTCCGCTGTCACTCTACTTCAAGGGCAGCAGGGTGAAGCTGTGCATGGGTCTCTGCAAGGGTAAAAAGCTCTACGACAAGCGTGATGACATGGCTAAAAAGTCAGCACAGCGTGATATTGACAGAGCAATGAAAAACTTCAACAGGTGAGTCGGCTCAAAAAAGCCGGCCGGACGCTTGTGATACTCATCGGTGCGGTGGTCATCACTACACTGTTCATGCTTATCGGGAACGGTATCTTCGACGTTATCTTTGACCGTCCGAACTGGCGGCGCATAGAACTGGGCTGCCGATTACACCGTTTCCGCACTTGCGTGTGAAACCGTAATATTTGACAACATACTTTTGGCTACACAACATTTATCACAGTTATAAGTACGCGGGCACTAACGCGGTGGTTCTCACCATGGAGAGCTATGCGGAGCACGACTATGACGCCCGCAGGCATTGGAGCGGGACTATGTCCCGCGTAACGCGAACAAAAAAAGGGGGCGTAAAGGTTTCGACGGGGATCTTGAAGCATGATAAGCGAGCCGGGAAGCGAAAATCCCGTTAAAAGGCGCACGTTTTAAAATTAGACGACAACGATAATTTTGCTTTAGCTGCTGCTTAAGTCAGCGCTCGTCTTGCCCGTGAGTACCACGGCTCGGGTAAAGGCGTCGATCAGTGGTGAACGCCTTCGGACAATGGCTGTAGTCCGTCGGTGTATCACAGCCTACCGAACTTGACTGCGTGCTTGTTTGCGGTCTTGTGAGGGAAGCGGTTTAGTTTGAAGACTGTACCGAAATAACAAGCTACGCTCGTAGAAATTCGTGGGGATGGGTTTTCGGACAGGGGTTCGACTCCCCTCGCCTCCACCATATTTAATTTACGATACCTGTTCCGTGCATAATGTGCGGGACAGGTATTATTCATTTTAGCTCTCAGATCCAAAAACAGCCTGCACGAATGCAGGCTGAAATTTATTACTTATCAAATGCCGGGGTATCAGATATCCTTTGTGCCCTGTATGAACTCGGCTATGAACATGAAAGCTGCGTGATAAAGCACCACCATAGTGGCTGTAAGCTGAGAAAATGCACCCATGAGCATCAGTATCAGCGATACCGCAATGCCGAGAAGCATTGAGCCGTACTG
>CADBTD010000362.1 GCA_902797535.1 uncultured Ruminococcus sp.
ACGGTTATGCCGCCTGCTGCGCCGTCTGCGGGAGCAGCCTCGTCGAGCTTGCCTTCACGGGCCTTTATGAGGGTCTCCTTTATCTTGGAGAGCATTTCCTTAGTGTAGGGCAGGTTGGTGGAAACGGGATTTATAACGAATCCGTCAACTGCGGGGGTCTGCTCTGTGAGCGTAGCTACGTCAGAGAACTTCATGTTTACAGCCTTGAAGCCTTCCTTGTTCTCGAGCTTTACAAATTCGTCCATGTCGGTGAATACAGGGAAGAATGTACCGTTTTCCTTGTGCTTTACAAGCATGAAGCGTGCCTGAGGCTTGTCCTGGAATTTAAGATGGTTCTGCTTGTCCTGAACGAGCTGTGTGTTCTGCTGTATAACAGCAGGTACGAGGAAAGTAGCTCTCAGTGTAAGGTTGATTATCTGATTGTTGGCGTCATTGAGTTTCTTTCTGTTCTCATCGTTCTGGTTTTCCTTGAATACAGCGTATGCGTCACGCATTTCCTTTACAGCAGTCAGAAGGTCGTCATTTCTTACAGGCGCATTTGCCTGTGCATTGTTGTTGGTATTTTCAGCCATGATGTTTTACTCCTTTTCGTCATCTTCAAGATTTATGTCTATGATAAATTTTGGTCTTGACTTTGTTTCAAGATATATCTTTCCGATATATTCGCCTATGACTCCGATAGCAAGAAGCTGAAGTCCGCCCAGCGCCCATACCGATACGACGGTAGTTGTCCAGCCGTGCACCGTTCTGCCGAGAGCGTGGATTATAAGGAAGTACAGCAGCATTATCAGAGATACGAAGAATATCGTTATGCCCAGTCCCGTGATAAAGCGTATAGGCTTTATCGAGAGTGACGTAATGCCTTCAACAGCAAATGATATCATCTTCTTGAGAGGATATTTCGATTCTCCGGCCTGCCTTGCGGCTCTTTCATAGGTCACTATGTCGCTCTTGAAGCCTATCATGGGAACTATGCCTCGCAGGAACAGGTTCACCTCCCGGAAATCTTCGAGAGCCTCTACCGCACGTCTGCTCATCAGTCTGTAGTCAGCGTGGTTATAGGTTATCTCAACACCCATTTTTTCAAGGGTCTTGTAATAGGTCTGAGCTGTCCAGCGCTTGAAACCCGTGTCTGTCTCTCTTGAAGAGCGCACTCCGTAGACTATCTCACAGCCTTCGGCACGCTTTTCGAGGAATCCGTCTATCGCATTGATGTCATCCTGCAGGTCTGCGTCCATCGAAACTATTATGTCGGCATAATCCTTAGCTGTCATAAGTCCTGCAAGAAGTGCGTTCTGATGACCCTTGTTTCTTGAGAGCTTTACGCCCGTGAACAGGTCACAGCTTCTGTGAAAGCGCTCGATAAGCTCCCACGTTTTGTCTTTTGAACCGTCGTCAACGAACATTACCTTACTTAGAGGCGATATCCTCTGTTCAGCGATAAGCGTGTCCATTTTCTGGATGAGCGCCTTTGCTGTTATGGGAAGCATTTCTTCCTCATTGTAGCAGGGGATAACGATATACATTATTTCCATTTACTTTTTATCTCCTATCGGTGTTTATATATCAAATATTCTTTTGGCATTTTCTCTTGTTATGTCGGCAAGCTCCTGAGCAGGTATGCCAAGTATCTCCGCCGCAGTTTCTATCGCATATACCGTCATTCTGCTGTCACAGCGGTACCCTCGGAATACTTCGGGCGCAAGAAAGGGTGCGTCGGTCTCAAAAAGAAGTCTGTCGGTCGGCACAGCCTTCAGCGCTCTGCGCGGCTTTCCGGCATTTTTCCATGTAAGTGCTCCGCCGAAAGCGATATAGTGACCCATTTTCACAAGCTCTGCCGCAGTTTCGGCCGAACCGCCGAAGCAGTGACAGATGCACCGTGCAGGGTGTTTTTTTAGTATATCCACAAGGTCGCCGTAGGCACTGCGGCAGTGTATTATCAACGGCAGGTCAAGTTCCTGCGAGAGCTTTATCTGCTCGATAAAAACACGCTTCTGTTCTTCACGGTCAGCGCTTTTATCGTGATAATCAAGGCCTGCTTCGCCTATTGCCCTGACTTTAGGGTGCGAGGCAAGCATTTTCAGCCTGTCGATGTAGTCTGAGGGCAGCTCCTCACGGAAGTGTATATATGTTGGGTGTATGCCTATAGCACAATAGTAGTTTTCGTACTCTTCTGCAAGCTTTATGCCTGCCTGTGACGATATAAGGTCACAGCTTGCGTGCATCAGACCGCTCACAGTGCCGCTTTCAAACATCTCATCAAGCAGATCTCTTCTGTCGCTGTCGAATACGCTTTCATCGTAGTGACAGTGCGTGTCAAATATGCCTTTTACACTGCGGCTGATGTCTTCAGACACGGGTATCTTTGCTGACATATATGTTCCTTTCGTAGCGGCAAAAACATCTATACTGATATATTATACCACATTGCCGCACTTTTGTAAAGACCTGCCGCAAAATTTAATCATTATGTCAAAAAGGAAAGGCAGTGGGTCGTGTGACCCGCTGCCTTGTCAGTTGCTGCGTTTTCTTTCGGGGAAGCGCTTATAACAGCGCACCTTGTCAATATACATCTGTTCGTCTGCTATGCGCATAGCCTTGCGGATATCAAGCTCTTTATCGTCGAAGTATCCTCCGACTGCAAAGCTGACTCCGTTTGACGTATCCGAGAATATCCTCAGTTTTTCTACCAGGTGCTCAAAGCCCTCACGGTCGATATCCGATACTATGATCATGAATTCATCGCCGCCTGCACGGTATATCTCGTTTTCGCCGCATATATCGTTCAGCACCGCTGCGGCGCTCTTTATGAGAATGTCGCCCGCATTGTGTCCTTCATGGTCGTTTACATATTTCAGACCGTTTATATCGGTGAAGATAACTCCTACCGGCTTTGATTTTTTATCACAGTGTACTATGCTGTCAACTCGGTTGTTCATGGCGTTGCGGTTCATTACTCCCGTAAGCAGGTCCACCGAGCTCAGGCGCTTCAGCTTCTGCACCAGCCTGAGATTTGCTATCTCGGACGCTATGAAAAATGTTGCCAGTTCAAGAGCTTCCTTTATCTTTGAGGTATTTTCGGTATTGAAGTCAAGTGCCCATATATATCCGTAGGTATCGCCGTTGTATTCAAGCGGGAAGAGAACTATGGTCTTTACACCCGCACCTCTCAGTGATTCGCCCCACAGCGGATTGTTTTTTCTCAGCTCTGCCATATCCTCTTCGTTCTTTGCAATATAGCAGGTGCTTCCTGCAATGGTATCCTTCCAGGTCTGGGTTATCTCAAAGAAGTTGTTGTCAAGATATGCAGCCATAGGCAGACGGCCGCAGCCTTCCTTTATGGACTCGCCGTAAACTACGCACTCACGTCTCTCTTTGTCGGTCAGCAGTATGCAGCAGTGCTCCGAATCACATATCTCTCGTATGTCAGACACCACTTCGTTGAAGTTTGCCAGAGAATCGTCGCTCTTGCGCAGCTTTATGCAGGTCTTCAGCACATAGGCATATGCTTCGGGTGACAGATTGGTCATCATGTCTGCGTCACGCTCTTTTGTGATCTCCATAGTGTATGTGCAGTAGCATAAGTCAGGGTCATCGGACTCCAGCGGCATAGCGAATACGTTTATCCAGAAAGGATATCTGTCCGGGCGCACATATGTGTGCTGCGGATGTCCCAGCACAGCCGAGGTGTATACCAGCTCTTCAAAATTCTTGTCCTTCGGTATATACCGTGTATATTCGCAGTTCGGTACGAATTTATTGTCAAGCATCGCTGACGAGGACATCTGTGCCGGATTTTCTATAGAGTCTATATATAACTTGCTTCCTGCGACTAAGCGTATGGTGCCGTAGCCTCCGTCAGGCTTTTTTTCGACTGATATCACACAGGTCATACTTTTGCACATATCTGCATATTTCTGATAGTCCATAGGGCACCTCCTTTGCACAAAATAATTCTACATACATTATACACCCTTTATTAATAAATGTCAATTAGTGCATTATACAAAAAGCCGCAGCTGTTTTTGTTACTGCGGCAATTATTTTCTATTCGCTGCTTTCTGCGCCTCTTACAAGCTGGTCATAAAGGTCGCCGCCCTGTTCTCCTGTTCGTGAAAGGAAAAGTTCGTAAAGACCCTTGTCCTGGTCCTCGGGATTAAGGTCAACGTCCTTTGCGTGGCTTTTCCACTCCGAATCCTCGGGCAGGAGCTCGTAGGCAATATTGTGCTGTGTCCATTCATAGGCAAGGTCTTCTGCTGTGCGGTATGACTGCATATCACTGCCGTGAATGGGGTTCACTTCGATGAGCGCTCTGCATATTATCTTCATATCATTTGTGTTTACTATGCGGTAGGAATCTATTATCTTCCAGTTGTCGGGGGTGTACTGCGCTGTGAACACCTCGCCCGCATAGGTGAATTCAAAGTTGGTGTTTCCTCCGTCGATATCGGTAAGATCTATGTCCTCGGGTGAGGAAAGCAGGTCGCCGTCTGTTTCTATCTCGGGCGCGGGAGGTTCTGTCACGGTCTCTGTTTCGGTTTCTGTCTCTGCGGGTTCGGTCTGTGTTTCTGTCTCGGTGACGGTCTCAGGCACAGTTTCGGCAGCCGCTTCGGTCATGTTTTCCGCAGGCATTTCCGTCATAGCCGTGCCGCACCCCGAAAGCAGCACCGCCGCCGCAAGTATAGTCAGCTTCTTTTTCATCGTTATCTTTCCTTTCTGTCTTTCGTATATTCTACTACATTATGCCGCATTTGTCAAATCTTATGAAAAAAAATAAGCCGGGCGGCTGTGTGCCGCTCGGCAGTTAAAAGTTATTGCGCAGCTTCGGGCAGTGTGGAATGTGTCATGGCGTAGTC
>CADBTD010000363.1 GCA_902797535.1 uncultured Ruminococcus sp.
AAACGTATAGGAGCAGTGGTAGAGACTCCTGCTATATATCTCGGAATGACTGCGGAGGAAAACCTTAAAATGCAGTATCTTACACTCGGTATCCCTGACTACAGAGGAATACCCGAGCTTCTTGAAACAGTAGGACTTGCTGATACAGGCAAAAAAACTGCAAGAAATTTTTCACTGGGTATGAAGCAGAGATTAGGCATAGCAGTTGCGCTTTGCGGAAGTCCCGATATGCTTATACTTGATGAGCCTATAAATGGTCTTGATCCGCAGGGAATCATAGAAATGCGTGAACTTATACTGAAACTTAACCATGAACATGGCATAACTATCCTGATCTCTTCACATATACTTGATGAGCTTTCAAAGCTTGCTACACATTACGGTTTTATTGATAACGGAAAGATCATTCGTGAAATGAGCGCCGAAGAACTTGAACAGGCAAGCCGTAAATCAATGCATATCGAGGTCACCGATACAGGCGCACTTTCTGCTGTTCTTGATGAAATGGGTATGGAATACAAGATCACCGATGACCACAATGCTGAGATTTATGGCAAACCCAATATAACCGGATTGAGCCGGGCATTATTGCCGTCAGGCTGTGAAATACTCTCTATCAACGAACATGACGAAAGTCTTGAAAGCATTTTCATCTCTCTGGTAGGAGGCGGCGATCATGACCAGGCTTCTGCGCACTAATTTTTTTAAAATTTTCCATAGCTGGTCTTTTTGGCTGATGGCACTTATCCTGCCGTTTATAAATATATTTACTATAATCAATAATGACCGTGAATATCTCGGACAGATCAATGATTCGGGTATTGATCGCTGGAATCTGATGCAGTGCAGTGAATCATGCTTCGATCATATGTCATACATTAATTTTTTTGTATTGATACTTGCGGGTATCCTTATCGGTGATGAGTTCAGTTCAGGCACTATCAGAAATAAGATAAATGCAGGTTATTCAAGAGTACAGATCTATCTGACCTATTCTATAGCTGCTGTTGTTGAATCACTAATGATACATTTAATCTGCGTTTTAACCGCATATACAGTATGTACAATAAGATATGGATATGACGGCTGCGTAAATATGCTGTTTAACCTGATAACGAATTCGATCGCACCGGTTGCTGCTTTAGCATTAATGACCGTTTTCTTTATTATTGCTGCAGGCGATTGTATAATAGGTATGGCTGCAATGCTTGTGACCGATATTGCGGTAAATTATATAGCTGTCGGATATATGACCGATAAACTGAGATTTTCACCTGAAACTGTCAGTCAGTCTGAAAGAAACCTCTTTTTGATCATAGATTCGCTTATACCCGGGTCATATTCGGACTGGTTCGCAATATTCAGAAAAAAGTCAGCTTTAATGGGAACAACTGTTATTCCGTCATGCGGATGGTGCTATATTACAGCGATAGTTTTTCTGATCTCGGGATTGATCCTTTTTAACAAAAAAGATATGAAATAAGAAGGGAGAAAAATAAATTGTTTCGGTTACTTAAAGCTAATTTCTACAAGTTATTGCACAGCCGTATTTATTGGGTATTGTTTGCGTTCATGATATTATTCGACCTGAGAATGCCTGTTCTTGACAGCCGATCTCTTACATTACATCAGTATCAAAACGGTGATGAGACTTTATGGTCAGGTTGGTCGATAGCTCAGGATTATACATATGCGACTCATATATGGCTGCTATCTTATGCTGCAATGATCCTGATATCACTGTTTATAGGCGATGATTTTTCCTCGGGCACTCTCAGAAATAAAATATTAGCCGGTCATTCCAGAAGCAGACTTTATACTTGCTACTTCATAACATCATACATCGGTCTGCTTATCATGCATATAGTAAGTGAATCAATATCATTGCTGTACTGTCTGAAAAAATATGGTCTGGGATTATATTACAGATCAGGCGGATCGGCAGAAGAAATGATAAGAAAAGATCTGTTATGTCTTGTAAAGCTGAATATTATCGCCATGATCTCTATGGCTGCATATGTTGGGATAGTAATTCTCTGTATGATTATTGTCAGAAGAAAAACTCCTGCATTCATATCAGTTATGATCTGGGATATATTTTCAAATATGTATATCAGTTCGAAAAGCGAAGACATAATATATTTCCACGATTCAGAAAACATAGTCGGTGAAAAGAGATCAATAATCCTTATGTCCCTTGATCCAAACGGATTAATACAGTCAACAAGGCATATGTTCGAAACATATGAATATTTCAGTCCATGTCTGATCTGCTGTGCGCTAACTACCTGCATTATCATTATTTCAGGCATAATACTTATGAACAAAAGAGATCTTAAATAAACAGCTGACCCTCCCGCACTTATACTGTGCAGGGGGGTATCGGCGTAATTGAGGTGTTTATTAAATGTATTTTGTTATATCTCTGCTTGTCATTATCATCATTCTTATGGCTATAAAGATATACTCGCTCAAGCTATCCGCAAAAGAACTGAGTGAAGGCTTTAAAAAGCGTCTTGAACAGGATTCCAATCAGCCTTTGTTTATTTCAAGCAGGGATAAAGATATGGCCAAACTTGCAGAGACCATAAACGAACAGCTGTTAAATCTCAGAAAGGAACATTTGCGTTATACCCGGGGTGACAGAGAACTAAAAACGGCAATAACAAATGTATCTCACGACATAAGAACACCGCTTACTGCTATCTGCGGATATCTTGACATGATAAGCAAGACCGACAATGAAGATAAGCATTCTAAATATATCAGCATCATCAAGGAACGAGCATCGCTGATGAAACAGCTTACGGAAGAACTGTTCCACTATTCTATGATGTTGTCTGAAGAAGATGATATAGAAATGGAAAATGTCTTTGTAAACCGGATACTTGCCGAAAGTATAAGCAGTTTTTATCCTGCACTGACCGAAAAGGGTATAGAACCAAAAGTAGAACTAACCGATAAACGCATAGAACGTAAACTTAACCAAAGAGCACTGTCAAGGGTTTTTTCAAATCTGCTGAACAATGCAGTTAAATACAGCGACGGCGATCTTGAGATAAAGCTGTCTGACAGCGGCAGGATAACCTTTTCAAATACCTCTAAAGCGCTGAGAACCATTGATGCTGAACAGCTGTTTGACCGATTCTTTACAGTCGAAACTGCTCACAATTCAACAGGATTAGGTTTGTCAATAGCACGTTCTCTTGTAGCTAAAATGGGAGGAACTATAAGTGCTGATTATTCTGACAGCAAGCTGACATTTACGATCGAATTCTGAATGGTCCGATAGAAATTATCATTCATTATAAATAGTACAATATCTGCGATCAATCGATATACCGTGATTTTGTTTAGATAAAATGAATAATATGAGAAACTTCTCACTTTATTATTGACAGAACAAAACAAATGATGTATACTGAATATGAGATAAATCTCACATTTGAAAGGCGGTATGTACATGGATATGGATATAAAAGCTGTTATAGGTACAAATTCCTGGGGAGGGAAGTTATACGGCAAGGCTCTTCGAGGCAGTTATGTTGACGATTCTGTCATCAAGGAAGCTATGGAAGAAGGAAACAGACTCGGAATAAAAGTTTATGATATGGCGAGAGATTACGGTCTCGGCAAAGCCCAGAAAATGTTAGGTGAGTTCGGCACTGACGATATAATAATATCAGCAAAGTATACTCCCTTTAAAAGATATAAAAAGAACTGCGTCAGAAGATCTCTGGAAAAAGACCTTGAAGACTTTCATCGAAGATATGTGGATATCTACTGGCTTCACCTGCCGATAGATATAAAGGAACATCTGAATGAGATAATAGATCTTTACAAAGAGGGTAAGATACACTATATCGGAGTATCGAATTTTGATCTTGAAGAATGCAGACTTTCAAAGCAGATACTTGAAAATGCAGGTATTCCGCTTTACGGCGTACAGAATCATTACAGCATAATATCCCGCGAATGGGAGAAAAACGGTCTTATAGACTGGTGTAAAGCGAATAATGTTTCATTCTGGGCATGGGCGGTACTTGAAGAGGGATTGCTTGTTGATCCGAACATAAAATCAGGTTTTTCTCTTATGAAGATGTATACAAACCGTCAGAAGAAGAAACTTCGTGACCTGTACAGAGTCTTGATATCCACAGCAAAAAATCATGATATCAGTGTTGCACAGGTCGCTGAATCGTTCTGTTCAACCAAAGGCATCGTACCAATATGCGGATGCAGAAAACCAAGACAGGTGAAAGAACTTGCAAAGGCCGTGGATGTTAAACTTACAGACGCAGAAATAAAACGCATAGAAGAAGAGGCTGACAGAGCAAATGCAAAAGTTCTGGGACATGATATCTTCAGATTTTATGTTCCGAAAAAGGATAAGATCACAGTATGAAAAATACAGCATCGCCCAGACAGGAAAGGGCACAGAAAACAAAAGAAAAGATACTTAAAGCTGCGATTTCCATGTATGAAGCAAACGGATATCATAAGACCACTGTTGATGAGATAGCAGCAGCGGCAGAGGTTTCAACAGGAATAGCATACAGGTATTTCAAGAATAAAAAAGATCTGCTTTTATCATCTGTTTTGTACGCCTTTGAAAATATCAGAAGTATTTCGGGTATAAAAAGCACATCTGAATTTACAGATAAGCGTGAATACCTTGAATATGTACTTGATAGGTTTGAAAAACTTCATATAAAATATCACGACATCCACGAGGAACTTGAAGGACTAAGACATACAGACAAGGATGTAAAAGCACTGTATAATAAAATAGAATCCTCAGCCCTCGAAGAATTGATCAATGAATTTACAATGATGGGTATCACTGAAAACACACGGGAAAAAGTCTATTTTGCTGTAGGTATAATAGAAAACTATTGTCATATGAAAACCGACGAAGCATATGTAAAGTTAGATCATGCTTTTCTTAGAAAAAAGACGATCGATACTGTTTTTGATACGATCAGATAATGATTTTGCAATAAAAATTTTTGATATATTTATCATCATATGAATAACATCCTGCCTTTACTTTACCAAAAAGGCAGGATTTTTTATATAAAAAATGTAAAAGCACTTGCAATCATACATCGTTTGTTGTATAATAATATTGGATAATACATATATTTAAGTATTAAAATCAAAACTACAGCAATAAATGCCCGAATGGTATAATATATAATAAAAATGTACAAGGAGCATTATATGCATTACATAATAAGATATTTCTGTATAAGCCATATCGGTAAACACAGAAGGAAAAATCAGGATAACTATATCTGCGGGCAGCAGTACAAATGCAAATGTGATGTTGATCCTTACGATCTCATTTCAGGAATAATTGAAACGGAAAAACCAATAATAACGGGGATCTTTGATGGTATGGGAGGAGAGCAGTGCGGTGAAACAGCTTCTCTTATTGCGGCACAAACAGCTTTTGAAGCAGATCTGAGCGGCAATATTATAGATTGTTTGAACGAATATTGCAGGATATCCAACAGAAAAATATGCAGTTATGCAGATGAACATGGGATATTTTCAATGGGAACAACTGCCGCTATGCTGGTTTTTGCCCGGAAAGAAATAGGTCTGTGTAATATTGGCGATACCAGGATCTACAGATATTCCGACGATCTGCTGGAACAAATATCCGTAGATCATTATGCAGTATCATATTCAGGCAATAAACCTCCGCTGTCACAGAATCTCGGGATCCCGGAAAGTGAGTTTATTATAGATCCTTATGTTGCAAAGGGAAAATATAATAAAGGTGATATATACCTCATATGTTCCGACGGACTTACTGATATGGTCAGCAACAAAAATATCGAACGGATCATAAAAGAAAATAATTTTGAAGATACTGCAATGAAACTGCTTCAAGCTGCACTTGACGGCGGCGGAAGGGATAATATTACTATAATAATTTGCAGGGTCGAGCGAAAAAATAAGACCCTGATAGACAGGATATTAGGAAATAAATCTACAGAACAGGAGTTTAGTTATGGAAAATGATATCATAAACAGAGTATGGCCTGAGTGGAAAACAGTAAAAAAGCTTGGAAACGGGTCGTTTGGAAGTGTATATGAAGTCGTCAGAAACGATCACTCTATAGAAAGCAAATCCGCCGTAAAGGTAATATCTATACCACAGAATGAATCTGAGATAGATACTTTGCTGTCAGACGGAAACAGCATTGACGCAACTAAGACGCGCATTTATGAACTGGTTACAGAATTTGTAAATGAGATCCAGCTTATGGAATCTTTTAAAGGCATACAAAACATTGTCAGCGTTGAAGATTACAAGGTTGTCGAAAAAACGGATAAAATAGGCTGGGACATCTTTATCCGAATGGAACTTCTGACACCATTCAAAAAATATTTCTCGGAGATGATCACACCTGAACAGGAAATAATAAAGTTTGGAACAGACATTTGTACCGCACTTGAATTATGTTCTAAAATGAACGTGATACACCGTGATATAAAACCTGAAAATTTATTTGTAAATCAGTTTGGAGATCACAAGCTGGGCGATTTCGGAACAGCAAGAAAGCTTGAAAAAGAAATAGATAATATGTCTAAAAAGGGTACTCCAAGCTTTATGGCGCCTGAAATATATAAAGGTATTGCATATGATGCAACAGTCGATATATATTCTCTCGGGCTAATTCTGTATAAGCTAAGCAATAAAAAATGTATGCCGTTTATCGATCCTGAAAAACAACTGCATCACCATGAAGAGGAAAACATGGCAATGTACCGAAGAATAAACGGTGAACCACTTCCTGTACCTTGTGATGCTTCACCAAAATTGGCACAAGTCATTCTTAAAGCGTGCGCATATGACCCTTCGATGCGCTTCAGGACACCAACTGAGATGAAAAAGGCACTTTATGATGTCGGAAATCGCAGCAATTACGCATCTGAACAACAGAACATAAATACTTCATCATCAAACATTTTATCCGATCCTGATAAAACGGTAAATGCATCTTTTTCTCAGACGATCCCTCAGCATATATCACAAACTGATCTCAGCGGCATAAACGCAACATATGTTCAGGATAATACTGTAAGATTAGAAACGACCCCGAAAAATGTAAATACATTCTCTGATAAAAAAAGATCCAAAGTACCTGCTGCAGCTGCAGCTATATTAACAGCGGCTGTTGTCATCGGCGGAAGTATTTATGCTGTCCCTAAGCTGATGAATTCAAAAGACGAGATCAAGACTTCCGACTCATCAGTGACAGTTTCCGAAAAGCCGGAGGAACAAGAGAAAACGGAAGAACAGCAGACGGGAAGTGCTGATGACATCGTTTCGGAAATTGAAGAATACAGCAAAGTATCAGCTGAACAAGTCGATCCCGAAGAGGAAAATGCAAATAAGATAAATGACGCTGTGAAGGCAGCTAATGAACTTGCAAACAGCGGTGACTATTTAGGTGCGATAGACAGGATCAACAGCGCCATATCGGATATTGGTGATGATAGCAGACTTGCGCTGAAAAAAACAGAGTATGAGGATAAGTATGTCAACGGGATAATAAAGGACGCACAAAAACTTATTGAAAACGGAAAACTTGACGAAGCCGCGGAAATGATAAGCGAGGCACAGGAAAATATACCCGGAAATTCTGACTTTTCGGCAATAATGTCCGATATCGAAGAATTAAGACCCAAAAAACTTCTTGATGAATTACAGCCGTTTGATGCCACATATTATACTTTAATTTATGATGAAACAATAGCAGGTGAAAATCATGATGATGGATTTAAAATTGAAAATTATATATACGATGATTGTCATGTGTCATTTAATGTTGGCGGAGAATACAAAAGATTAACAGGCATTGTTGGCTGGATCGATGGGTATATTGCACCAAACTACAGTAAATCACGAAAAATATATATTTACGGTGATGATAAATTACTCTTTGAAAAAGATATAAAAAGAGATGACATACCTAAAGAATTTGATTTAGATATTACAAATGTAAAGAAGCTTTCATTCAAACTTGAAAAAGGAGAAAGATTTGATGGAGAAATGTACTCTAATGGCAGTATTGGCTTTGCCGAACTCAAAATAAGGAAGTAATGCAATATGAATGATGAAGAATTCGGAAGATTTGACTTTACAGAAAGAAACTGGGACAGGCTTTATGACACCGTTGACAGCAAAGATTTCAAAGACAAGGACTCAGATATGATTTATCATTTGCTGTCTGAGGAGCTAAACAGGATATCATTTGGCGAGTACCTGAAAAGATATATTTATATCAAGGCAAGATTATATGAACTGGATAAAGAGATATCCCTCAATGATTATCAGCTGATAATAAAGAATTCTTTTAAAGAAAACAATACACCTAGTTCATTTGAACCGACAACAGCAAAAATAAGCTCACTTTCCAAAAACTGGCTGACGCAGAAAACTGTAAAGCGAAAAGTTGTTTTTCTGCTCGGTTTCGGCCTGAGAATGAGTGCTTCCGATGTAAATGATTTTCTGACAAAAGCATTAAAGGAACACCAGATAGATCCAAAAGACCCATTTGAAGTCATATGCTGGTATTGCTATAAAAACAGTTTCAGTTATCTGAAATTTGAAAAACTTTGGGAGAAATATATCGAAAAAAGCAAAATGCCAAGCACATATGATACTATAAGTACTATAAGTTCAGATATGACCATCGGAGTAAGAAATACGATGCATAATATAAACAGTGACGAGGAATTACTTGCATTTGTTTCACGGCTTGACAAAGACAGAATAACGTCTAAAAGAAGCATTTCTGCGAGAAAAAGTTTTGATACTCTGTTTAATGAATCGAGAAAACTTGCAGCAAAGCTATATAATATTCATGAAACAGAACAGCATAACAAAGAGATATCCGAATACAGAGATAAGCTGATCAACAGCGAAAGAATATCTGATGAAGAACTTTTTTCCAGAGTTGAACGTAAAAAGAAGCAAAAAAAGATATATACAGCTGACGATATGACCGAAACTGATCTGGAACACATCATTTCATCAGCAATTCCTGTTGACAGGCATGGAAATCTGATACCGATAAGATCATCAACACTTAATGCGCCTTTTGACGGCAAACGGTTCAGCAGACAAAGAATAAGCGATATCATCTCAGGAAGCATCGAAGTAACACGATTCGATCTGATAACGCTGAATTTCTTTATTTTTTCACAAAAGCTCGATGAATATCCCGACAATAAAATACGGTTTATGGAATTCATCGACTCAACAAATAATATACTTCAAAGTTCTTCATTCAGAGAACTGTATATCAGTGACCCATATGAATGCTTTGTGCTGATGTGTATAGTTTCAGACGATCCGCTCGCCACATACGCTGATGTGTGGGAAATGTCGTATAAAAGATAAGATAGATAAAAACCCATATACCATATATCATAATGTGTTGTATGGGTTTTATATATTTTTTTAATGTATTATTATGTTCCCTGTATTTCACTAAATTTTTATTTCCCTTTACAGTTTGGCAACAAATAGGAAATAAGTAACTATTACAATCAGAAATGGGGGCGTTACTTAATGTTTAAAAATGATTCAAGCCGTTTGCACGCGTATGTTCTTTGCGATATTCTTACTTCATTTGATGAAATATATGGTGATAATTTACCCGAGGAAATTCGTTCAAATGTTGTTAAGCTCATTGCAAAATGTGATGAATATGTCGGTGCAGGCTTTGTTTATCACGTTTTCAAAGACGAAAAGGGCGATATGGATTTTCAGTATCTGAACATTGTCGAAAAAAACTGACGCTTTTTGACTTAACTTTTTTCTAATTGCCCCGCCTCATAGGGTGGGCGTGAAGTCTTTGTGGAGTCTGTAAAATTTTGCCATGTCGCCCCAGACAAAAATTTACAGAAGCACGGAGACTTCACGCGCACCCTATGAGATAATTGCAAAGAAAAAAGTAAATAATTGCTCTTTACGCGCCTTGTGCGGTGCGTAGCACGCGCTCTAAGCGCGTATATTAGGCTTATCGTGTTACGGATCGCATGAGCACGCGTGCGCGCTCGTGCGCCCGTACACGTTGCCTAATACGCACATGGCGCGCCTGGCTTACAAATTCGATAAAGATTATTCTATTACTTTTCGTCCGCCTTTTTGGTGAGGTGGCTATACTTGATTATAGCCACAAAATTGACCCACCTATAAAAAAGGCGGTGAAAAAATGCGTGAGAGCGTACTAAATAATAGCGTAGGGGGTGCGCTAAATCAAAGAACGCAGAACGTTATACGGGGAATGTTATTACTGCGTATGTACGGCGTGTTCAAAAACAGAGTGTCCATGGAAACATAAACTGTATTCATGCTGTCAAAACTGCCATGATAACCAAAAGCGTAAACCTCGTTTAGGGTGCAGCAGTTTTCATCACTACATGAAACATATCCGATTCAGATTTAAGCGTGCTGAATTGCCTTTGCCGGTTCATCACGGTACATACTACTTTGAGTATAACGGACAAATGTTTGTCGGTAAATATGAGGATATAGAACCATATGCAAAGCGGTACAAAGTGACGCTCAAAAAGCTGAACATCATCGGATACAATCTGTTTTAGGATACTGCGCTACAGAATTGGTAAATTCTGTTCCCTGTATTTCACTAAATTTTTATTTAGTGAAATCACTTGTATGTTCTTTCCTGTTAAGATAAAAGCAGCTTATGCACTTCTTTTGCGAGCCATAATTGAAGTATCGACATTATTCATTTTCAAATCCCCTTGACAGTTTTCAAAAGTTATGATATAATTCAAGTGGAATAAGGCGGAGTTTCCACTTGTTCCGAGAGTGAATGATAGGCGGTGTTACTTGTTCGGTGACCGCCTATTTTATTTTGTATAAACGATCATATAACTTCTCTGCAAATAAAATAAAGATCAGAGGGATGCTAAAAATTATACAAGCTAAGGCTGTCGGGATGAGAAATAATGTATATTTATTTGATAGGAATTCAAATGCCCTTCGTTTTCTTCCTTTGAAAAAATACAGTACTGATTTTCCAAGTGATTCAAGTGCTGATTCTTCATCGATCAAAGGGCAAGACGAAATAGTTCTTATAATTAATTCAACGGTATATCCAACCCATTTTGATAATACGCACTGCTCTCCTGCTTCTTTTAATAAGTGATAGTCTTTATCTAAAACTGACATAGGGATATGATAACACAATGGATTTATTTCTGATTTTGCATTACACATATATCCCGTTCGGATAAATTTTCTTTTAGAAGATGGTAATGATTCAAGCAGATCTCCGGTCAGGCTCATATCGGGACATATATTTGTCACATAGCGTCCCCTGTCGGTGATAATATTCTTATATTTTCTTACAAATCTCTTTGAGAAGCCTTCTGCTTCATAGGTGACACATCTGTTGACACTTTTCCTGAAAAGGCATATGAATTGCGCTAAATTTCCTGCCTTGGAATGTCCGCTTACAGTGACTGTGATCTTGGCTGTATCGGACAAATCCTTGTCATTCATTGCTGTTTTTAATGCCTTATCATAGAATAAGAGAATATTTTTCTGCTCTTCCGTAACACATTGAACGGCACCAAGAAGATTATCGCTCCATGTACTGACCATTTTACCATTTGAGAAATATTCGCCTGTACGATAGTTTCCTCCCAAAATAAAATATATATTTCGGCTTAATATTTTATCATCCTCATCAAGAATATCATCAGTAAGACAAACAGATGAAAATCTCTCATCACCTGACGAATCCGCCGCAATTTTCAAATTGCATATCTTTTCATCCGAGCAAAGAAACTCCAAAAGCGAGACCACACCTGAATCTTTATCACTTCTGAAACAGT
>CADBTD010000364.1 GCA_902797535.1 uncultured Ruminococcus sp.
CTCAAAAGATACATATAGATATATAATGTTATAAAGGAAAATTAATATGACAAATTTATTTAATATATCACCTGAGCTTTTGGAACTGGCGAATGATGCTGAAAAAGATGCAGCTTCAAGTTTCCGTGAACTTTCGGAAAACGCAGAATTCAACAGTGCAAAAGTGCTTAAAGCATTTATAGACAATCGTGTCAGTGAATCCTGTCTTAAGGGGACAACAGGATACGGTTACGGAGATATTGGCAGAGATACACTTGATGCTGTGTATGCTCAGGCTTTAGGCGGCGAGGATGCAGTAGTAAGGCATAATTTTGTAAATGGAACTCATGCGCTGTCTACTGCTTTATTCGGTGTGTTAAGACCCGGTGATGAGATGCTTTCATTGACCGGAAGTCCCTACGATACAATGGAAGAGGTAATTGGGATCAGGGGCGAATCGGGCAGAGGTTCTTTAAAGGACTTTGGTGTAAGATACAGTCAGTGTGAACTTCTTGAAAACGGTATGCCTGATCTTAAGGCTATCAGAAACAATGCATCAGGCAAGAAAGTAGGATATATTCAGCGTTCAAGAGGATATTCTCTCAGGCCTTCTTTCACTGTTGATGTGATCGGAGAAATGATTTCCGCTGCAAGAGCTGCAAATCCCGATATTACGATCATAGTTGACAATTGTTATGGTGAATTTGTTGAAAAGCGCGAGCCGTTAGCTGTAGGTGCAGACCTTATCGTAGGTTCTCTTATAAAAAATCCCGGAGGAGCAGTTGCTTCAACAGGAGGTTATATTTGCGGTAAAAAAGACCTCGTAGCGCTTTGCGCAGACAGACTTGCCTGCATTGGAGTAGGCAAAGAGGTAGGATGCACTTTATCCCAGAGCAGAGAGATGTTCTTAGGATTCTTTCTCGCTCCTACAGTTGTTGAATCAGCACTTAAAACAAGCGTTTTTGCCTGTGCATTATTCGAAAAACTCGGCTTCACTACTTTTCCTAAGAGTACAGAAAAACGTACAGATATAATTGCTTCTATATGTCTTGAAAATGAAGAACGACTGACAGCTTTTTGTCAGGGTATTCAAAAAGGGTCCCCGGTCGATTCTTTTGTTACTCCGGAAGCATGGGATATGCCGGGTTATGAAAGCAAGGTCATCATGGCTGCGGGTGCTTTTACGATGGGCGCTTCCATAGAGCTTTCTGCTGATGCTCCTATCAGAGAACCGTATGCTGTATGGCTTCAGGGCGGAATAACTTATCCATCAGGCAAACTCGGTATACTTATGGCTGCACAGCAGCTGCTTGATAAAGGACTTATAGAGCTTTAAATGAAAGGAATGAAATAACATGGCAGAGATATTTACCGTCAGCATAGCAGAACTTGTTAATGAATTGGGTCTTGAGCTTGTTTATACACCTAAGCCTGCTGAGGAGATCCTTGTTTCTGACAACGACTGTAACCGTCCCGGACTTCAGCTATACGGGTTTTATGAGTACTTCAATGCTGAGCGTATACAGATATGCGGGAATATGGAGTTTGCATATCTTGCAAGTGTTGATGAGGATACACGCTATAAGAAGATCGAAACACTCTTTGCGACACATATCCCCATGTTTATCGTTGCAAGAGGTCATGAGCTTTATCCCGAAATGATAGAGCTTGCAAAGAAATATGAGATACCTATCGGAAGGACAAAGGAATCTACCACAGCTTTCATGGCTTCGCTTATAAGCTTTCTTAATGTGAGACTGGCTCCGCGCATCACAAGACACGGTGTTCTTATCGAGATATATGGTGAAGGTGTACTTATTGTCGGTGAAAGCGGTGTAGGTAAGTCTGAAACAGCTATCGAGCTTGTAAAGAGAGGTCACCGACTTGTGGCGGATGACGCAGTTGAGATAAGACGTGTGTCGAGCATAAGCCTTGTAGGTTCGTCCCCCGATAATATTCGTCATTTTCTTGAGATACGCGGTATAGGTATAATCAATGTCCGCAGACTGTTTGGTATGGGTGCTGTAAAGGTCACTGAGAAGATCGATATGGTGGTTGAACTTGAGCCTTGGGATTCACAGAAAGTGTATGACAGAATGGGCGTTGACAATGAGTATACCACGATACTTGGTGTAAGTGTACCTAGTCTTACCATACCGATAAAGCCCGGCAGAAATTTAGCTGTTATTCTTGAAGTTGCAGCTATGAACAACCGTCAGAAAAAGATGGGTTATAATGCTGCCCAGGAGCTTCTTGATAATCTTGGTCTTCAGATAGACACTCAGGATAAGGTCAAGAACTGGGATTATATGTAATGTAAAGAATATGAATAATACCCGAAAGGACAGGGAGCATATATAATGCAATATGATGAATTATCAGTGCTTGCAGAAAAACTCGGATGTACTGTGATGTATGACGAGCCTCTTTGCAGACACACGACTTTTCATATAGGCGGACCATGCAGCATGATGATCATACCCTCGAGCTGTGGATCGCTTGTTGAATTGATAAGATTTATAAGAAGTAATGAGATCAGATACCTTATAATGGGCAAGGGTTCAAATATGCTTTGCGCTGATGAAGGTTTTGAAGGAGTTGTGCTGCTTATAGATCAGACTATGGGCGAAGTAGAACTTGTTTCAGATGATACTATCAGAGCTGAGGCAGGGGCTTCTTTGATAACTGTTTGCCGTAAAGCACTGGAAGCTGCTCTTACCGGAATAGAATTCGCATATGGAATTCCCGGAACTGTCGGCGGCGGTGTATATATGAATGCCGGCGCATATAACGGCGAAATGAAGGATATCGTTACAAGTGTTACCGCACTTGGCAACGATGGTGAGATACACACCTATTCTTCGGATGAACTTGATTTTGATTATCGTACATCGCGTTTTGAAAAAACAGGTGAGATAATCCTTTCATGCGAATTAAAGCTGGAAAAAGGTCAAAAAACCGATATTGAGGCAAAAATGAATGATCTGATCGGCAGACGAAAGAGCAAGCAGCCGCTTGAATATCCGAGTGCGGGATCAACATTCAAGCGTCCTGTCGATAATTTTGCAGGCAAGCTGATACAGGACAGCGGTATGAGAGGCTTTACTGTTGGCGGTGCGCAGGTATCTGAAAAGCATTGCGGCTTTGTTATCAATAAAGGTGAAGCGACCTGCAATGACGTTATCACGCTCGTAAATAAAGTGAAGGAAACTGTTTTTGAAAAAACAGGTGTTGAGCTTGAATGTGAGATAAGGATAATTCCATATAAATGATATACATTTATGCAGATTGAAAAGTATAGAGAATGCTGTTTGATTTGTAAAATATTATGATCGAGAGGAGAAAACAAAATGCAGTTTATAATTATTACAGGAATGTC
>CADBTD010000365.1 GCA_902797535.1 uncultured Ruminococcus sp.
AAAAAACGTAAGCTGTGTGAGATTCATTCAGATCAAGCGATCAAGCGCCAATTCGAGGTGACTCATCTGAGCGCGATATAATAGGTTCTTCCTCACCCTTAACAACAGGTGCAGTTATAGTAACCTTAGTAACCTGCTTGTCTGAAGGAGTGTCAAACATAGTTTGTGTAAGAGTACGCTCAACTATCGCCCTGAGTCCTCTTGCACCGGTCTTCTGTTCTATAGCCTGCTTAGCGATCTCGAGCTTCGCATCATCGGTTATCTCAAGCTCGATACCATCAAGCTTGAAGAGCTTGGTATACTGTTTAACAAGCGAATTTTTAGGCTCAGTGAGTATTCTGGTAAGTGCATTTTCATCAAGCTCATCAAGAACAGTAATAACAGGAAGTCTTCCCACAAGTTCAGGAACTATACCAAACTTAACAAGATCATGAGGTACGACCTTTTTCATTACATTGTGTTCTTCACCCTGCTTTACAACCTTAGCACCAAATCCAAGTGCCGAAGAATCAGTGCGCTTTTTTATCACCTGTTCAAGTCCATCAAATGCGCCACCGCAGATGAACAGTATATTTTTTGTATCGATCTGTATAAATTCCTGATGAGGGTGCTTTCTTCCGCCCTGAGGAGGAACGTTGGACACAGTGCCTTCAACTATCTTCAAAAGAGCCTGCTGAACGCCTTCACCGCTGACATCTCTTGTTATAGATGTGTTCTCAGATTTTCTTGCTATTTTATCGATCTCATCAATATAGATGATGCCCTTTTCTGCTGCTTCAACATCATAGTCAGCCGCCTGGATAAGTCTTGTAAGGACATTTTCTACATCATCGCCAACATAGCCTGCCTCAGTAAGAGTAGTAGCATCAGCAATAGCAAAAGGAACGTTAAGCAATCTTGCAAGAGTCTGAGCAAGAAGTGTCTTACCTGTACCTGTAGGACCAACAAGAAGAACATTACTCTTCTGAAGTTCTACATCATTATCATCCTTTTTATTATCATCAAGAGTAAGAATTCTCTTGTAATGATTATAAACAGCAACAGCAAGCGAGATCTTTGCATCTTCCTGACCGATTATATATTCATCAAGAACGTCTTTGATCTCCTTGGGAGTACGAAGTACTATACTGTTATCATCAACCTCCGATGAGATATCAGTATTAGAAGACGTTGTCTGCTGACTAAGAAGATTAAAGCAAAGAGTTACACATTCATCGCAGATATGATTATTATCGGCAGAAAAAACATATTTAACTTTTGTCTCGGGCTTTCCGCAGAAATTGCACCTTTTAATTGAACCTGTAGCCATCTGTATCAGTCCTTATCTTAATTATCTATGAGTTATTACTTTATCGATCAGACCATATTCGAGTGCTTCCTGAGCAGAAAGATAATTATCTCTCTCAGTGTCGCGTGCGATCTCTTCAATAGATCTGCCGGTATTTTCAGCAAGCATTCTGTTCAAGTTTTCTCGGGTCTTGATAATGTGATCAGAAATGATCTTTATCTCTGTAGCCTGTCCACCTACACCGCCGCCAATAAGAGGCTGATGTATCATTACCTCGCTGTTAGGAAGGCAAAATCTCTTGCCCTTTGTACCACTTGAAAGGAGGAAAGCACCCATTGATGCAGCCATGCCAATGCATATGGTCGATACATCACACTTTATATACTTCATTGTGTCATATATTGCCATACCCGCTGAAATCGATCCGCCGGGACTATTTATATACAGATCAATATCTTTTTCAGGATCCTGTCCTTCAAGATAAAGCATCTGAGCAATGACAAGACTTGCTGTAGTGTCGTTTACCTGATCACACAGCATTATTATTCTGTCATTGAGCAGTCTCGAATAAATATCGTAGCTGCGTTCTCCTCTGCCGGTCTGTTCTACTACATAAGGTACTAATGCCATACAAAATTCCTCCTAAGTGATAATATATTTCTTTTTTCGACTTATGCTGTTAATACACTTTTCGCCCGCTTTACATATGCGGGCGAAAATAATTATAATTCTTTACTTAATAACTGCAGCATCCTTTATAAGCTCAACAGCCTTGCTTACAGCGACATCAAGCTTAACACCGTCTTCAGGAAGAACATTCTTTACCTGATCCATCTCCATGCTGTATGTATCGGCTATTCTCTTATACTCTGCATCGATATCATCAGCAGAAGGCTCAATATTCTCAAGCTCAGCGATCTTTTCAAGAGCAAGTCTGAGATCAACCTGCTTCTTAGCCTGTTCCTCATACATCTTCTTAACAGTTTCAAGTGACTGTCCGGTGTACTGGAAATACTGCTGCAATGTTATACCCTGAGGTGCAAGTCTGCCTGAAAGCTCCTGAAGCATCTCATTTATGCGGTTATCATACATTTCCTGAGGTATCTCACCCTCAAGCTTAGATACAACAGCATCAAATATCTTGCTCTCAACATCGTTGTCAGCAGCCTTTTCAGCAGCCTCTTCCATATTCTTTCTTATGTCGGCCTTATACTCATCAACAGTATCGAACTCGGTTGAATCCTTTACAAGATCATCATCAAGCTCAGGAACTTCCTTATACTTTATCTCCTTGAGCTTGATCTTGAATACAGCAGCTGCACCCTTAAGATCTTCTACCTGATATTCCTCAGGGAAAGTAACATTGATATCGAAATCTTCACCGGTAGTGTGGCCTATGATCTGATCCTCAAATCCGGGAATGAAAGCACCGCTGCCTATCTCAAGATCAAAATCTTCAGCTTCGCCGCCTTCAAAAGCAACATCATCCTTAAAGCCCTTAAAATCAATAGTTACAGTATCGCCACTCTGAACAGCTCTGTCATCAACAGTAACCATTCTCGCATTCTTTTCACAAAGCTGAGCAGCTCTCTTATCTACATCTTCATCTGTAACAGCATCGATTACTCTCTCAACTTCGATGCCCTTATAATCGCTGATGCTTACCTCAGGCTTAACTACACACTTGGCCTTAAGGGAAACGCCCTCCTTGCCAACTGCAGTCACTTCTACGTCGGGACGAGCAACGAGGTCAAGCTTAGCCTCTTTAACAGCATCATCAACAGCCTTAGGTGCGATTGCATTTACAGCATCTTCATAAAAAACGCCTTCGCCATATTCGCGTTCGATAAGCTTTCTTGGAGCCTTACCCTTACGGAATCCGGGTAATGCAATGTTTTTTCTCTGCTTAAGATATGCAGCCTGTACAGCAGCTTCAAAGTCTTCAGCAGAGATTTCTATCTCAAGCTCTACCTTATTGGTTTCAACGTTGTTTACAGCCTTTAAACTCATTTTAATCTTCCTCCAAATATGTTTGCCATATAGGCATATAAAGTATCCATAATATTATATCATACTTTTTCACAGATTTCCAGTACTTTCAGAACTATTCATCACTTTGTACAAAACATGTTATATCCAATGGTACAAATTGTAGATAATCACTTGATACAAGATGATATTCTATATCATCCTTTACACCTTTAAATGCGCAGGAATGACCTTTTTTTCCATGGATATGTCCATAAAAACACTGCTTTATATGATGTGATCTAAGAACATCCATTATAGGTTCATTAACACCGGTAAGATATATAGGCGGATAGTGCAGAAAAACTATAGGTTCAAGACCTGCATCTTCCGCAGCTTTTATTGATGTTTCAAGTCTTCCCGCCTCGCGTGCAAGGACTTTTTGGTCAGCAGGTTCTCCGTTTTCACTTATCCAGCCTCTTGTACCGCATATGCCGTACCTGCCGTAACTGTAATAATTATTATGGAGCAATTTTACACTGCTGATACCATTGTTTTCAAAAAAACGCTCGATCTTGGATACAGTAGACCACCATAAGTCGTGATTTCCCTTTGATATTATCTTTGTACCATTCAGATTCTCCAGAAACTTGAAATCAGGCAATGACTCTTCAAGTTTAAGCGCCCAGCAAAGATCACCCGGCAAAACCACTGTATCAGCGGGTCTGACCTTGCTTTGCCAGTTATATTCAAGTCTTTCTACATAATTGTCCCAACCATCAAATATATTCATTGACTTATTTACACCGAACGGCAGATGAAGATCTGCTATAACAAATAAAGACAAGATAAACCTCCAATGAATAAATGAAAACTATAGGTCAATAATAAAATTGAAAGGAGTTGATAATAATGAACGAGTCAAACAGAGCTATCAATTGTAATGTAGAAAGCTGCATATACAATAAAAATTCATGTGAATGTACAGCTGATCATATAAATGTAAACTGTACCTGCTCCGATCCTGACTGCAGCGATGAAACAGAGTGCAGAACTTTCAAGTCAAGAGAAAACTGACATGATATTATGACCGACAGAAATATTATTCTGTCGGTCATAAATTTTAGATCCCGAGTGAAGAATAAACGTAATCCTTCATATCGTCTTTAGCAATAACTTTATCAAAACGTACAGCCTTATCCTTTAATGCTGCAAGAGATGAAGGTACTTTAAGACCTGATACTTCAGCAAGCTTTCCAACAAGTTCAAACTCTTCTGCATCAGTATCCTGACCGATCGCTGAAAGAACAGAACCCGAGAACTTATAAGGACTTGCAGTTGAGGCAATAATAGTTTTTGTTTCATCGCCTGTAGCTGCCTTGTAATCTTCATATACCTTGACTGCAACAGCTGTATGAGTATCACAAGTATATGAATACTTGTCATATATTCTCTTTATTGTTGCTTTTGTTTCATCATCGCTGCAGCATCCCGCAGAGAATTCTTCAAAAAGCTTAGCCTTGACATCATCGCTTACTTCGTACTTTCCTTCAGAAGCGAGCTTGCCAAACCACTCTCTGATAACTGCGTCGTTTTCTCCGCTGAGCATATACAGAAGTCTTTCGAGATTTGAAGAGATGAGTATGTCCATAGAAGGAGATATGGTTGCATAGAAATCTCTGTTTCTGTCATAAACACCTGTCTTTAAAAAGTCGGTAAGTACATTATTGGAATTTGATGCACAAATAAGCTTATTAACAGGAACACCCATGTGTTTTGCATAATATCCGGCGAGAATGTTGCCGAAATTTCCTGTAGGAACAACGATATTAATAGGATCACCAAGATCTATTTCACCGTCTGCAACAAGCTGCGCGTAAGAAGATACATAATAAATGATCTGAGGTGCAAGTCTGCCCCAGTTTATCGAGTTTGCAGACGAGAACATCATGCCGTTCTTCTCAAGATCAGCTGCGATCTCGGGGTCGGTAAATATCTTTTTAACACCATTCTGAGCATCATCAAAATTACCCTTTATGGCGCATACACCTACATTATTTCCTTCCTGAGTTGTCATCTGCTTCTTCTGCATTGCAGAAACACCATCATCAGGATAGAATACCATTATAGAGGTATTAGGAACATCCTTGAAACCTTCAAGAGCAGCCTTGCCTGTATCTCCGGATGTTGCAACAAGAATTACTACCTTCTTATCAGAATTGAGCTTTTTAGTAGAAGTAGTAAGAAGATAAGGAAGTATCTGAAGAGCCATATCCTTGAATGCACAAGTAGGACCATGCCAGAGCTCAAGCATATATGTACCGTCAAAAAGATGCGCAAGTTCACAAATATTATCTGTGTCAAACGCCTTAGTATTATATGCATTATCAACGCAATAAGCTATCTCAGCTTCGCTGAAATCTGTAAGGAATTTTCCGAAAACAAATGCAGCACGCTCACGGTAATTCTTACTTCCGAGTTCACGAAGTTCATCAAGTGATATACCGGGTATAGATTCGGGAACAAAAAGTCCGCCGTCTTTCGAGATACCCTGTGCGATAGCCTGTGCTGAAGTTACTTTTACCTCACTGTTTCTGGTGCTTTTGTAAAACATAATTCTCCACCCTTTTTGAAATTTTTTCTTTTGCCGGTAAAATCACACACCGCTTGCATTAAAAGCAGAAACATAATAGTTAACGTGTTTTACACAGCCGTTTTCCAACTCAACCGCTGCCACATCGAAACGGCAGATCGCCTCTCCGTGTTCCTTTTTATAGCGGTTATAATATATTCCGGCAGCACGAATCAAAAATTTTCGTTTTGCCGGTGTAACGGCACGTTCTCCCGATATCCAGGCATTGGAAGAACGTGTTTTTACCTCAACAAATACCAGTCTTCCTGATTTGAAAGCAATAATGTCTATTTCGCCGCCCCGAACAGTAAAATTTCTTTCCAGGACATCATAACCATTATTCTTCAGAAAATCAGCAACTGCATTTTCACCTATGTTGCCGATATCACGGCTTGTTTTTTGCTGCATAATATTTTTTCAGAAAAGACATACGATGGATCTCGCTCGGACCATATTTATCGATCATCTGATAATGTAGCTTAGTCCCGTACCCTTTATGCTTATCAAATGCATACTGAGGATATTTGACGGCCATTTCCTCCATATATCTGTCTCTTGCCACCTTAGCAAGTATAGA
>CADBTD010000366.1 GCA_902797535.1 uncultured Ruminococcus sp.
AAGCACAGCTTTGAATAAAATAAATATCCCGAAACAGGAGGAATGCATAATGGACACAAAAACATTCAGAATGTATGAATATCCGCCCGCAGAGGCGCTTGAAAAAAAAGAGGGGATAAGCTATCCCGAATTTACAAAGTATCATTATTATTCACGCACAGCGGAGAGGGAAACTCCCGTAAATGTGCTTCTTCCCACCGATATGGAGGAAGGTAAAAAGTACCCTGTGCTGTATATTCTTCACGGCTACTGGGACAATGAGGACTGGATGGCAAGAGATATCGTACACATAAGCGATATGCTGGGAAATCTGTGGGCTTCGGGGGAAGCGGAGAAGTTTATAACCGTGCTGCCGTACAATTTCACGAGCAAGGAGCTTACTGCCTGCACGGGAATGGACTATCAGAATTCAGAGGCATACGACAACTTCATAAACGACTTCTTCCTTGACCTGAAACCGTATATAGAAGAGAATTTCCCTGTGAAGACAGGCAGGGACAACACGGCTGTGACAGGATTCTCGATGGGCGGCCGTGAGGGACTTTTCATAGGACTGACTAACTCGGACAAGTTCGGATATGTAGCAGGATGCTGTCCCGCACCCGGACTGACAAGGGGAGAGATAGAGCCCTGGATGCTGGAGGAAAGTGAGCTTCATCACAAGGAGGGGCATATGCCCGAGGTGGTCATGGTGAGCTATGCCGAGCTTGACGGGGTGGTGAATCCCTGGCCGCAGAAGTACGACAGGCTGCTTACCGAAAACGGCACAGAGCATCTGCTGCACGTTATGTCAAAGACAGGGCACGACCATGAGAGCGTTACCCCGCATCTGTACAATTATTTCAGGCTGATATTCAAAAAATAATATTTGCTGTACAAAAAATGTACTTTCGCTGCACCGGCAGAAGCGTTCTGCCGTGTGCAGTTTTATATTTCTGTGCCTGTAAGTATGCAGCAGGGACGTGTTAAGATAATTTACAAAAACTTAATTGACATTGTTTCTGTGTTCAGATATAATAAGTTAGTCAGCTAACATTATTGAGGTGAAGTATGTCCTCGGATATGGGGGTCGGAAATTGAAGATATTAAAATATATAAAACCATACATTGGCTTTGCAATGCTTGCGCCTGTCGCTATGCTCGGAGAGGTGGCGGCAGACCTGAGTCAGCCTAAGCTGATGTCGAAAATAGTAGACGAAGGTGTGCTGGGTTCGGACATGAGCCTGATACTGCACACAGGAATCCTTATGCTGGTGCTGCTCATACTGGGAGCCTGCTGCGGGTCGGCATCTGCGGCGTTTGCGGGAGTGGCCTCACAGGGGTTTTCCCGTGATGTGAGAAATGACCTTTTCAGAAGAGTGATGGGGCTTTCATTTCAGCAGACAGACAAATTCACTACAGGCTCGCTGGTAACAAGGCTTACGGCAGACATTACCGCCGTACAGCAGATGGTGGACTATCTCATAAGGGGATTTGTCAGGAACATCATAATGTTTTCGGGCGGCATATACATGATGATGAAGCTCGATGTGAAATTCGGGCTTGTGATAGCGATAGCTCTTCCGCTGGAGGCGCTTATCGTTATAATGATAATGCGTCATGCAAACCCCTTGTACGGGATAGTGGCGCAAAGGCTCGACAGCGTCAATTCGGTGATGCAGGAAAATGTCACGGGCGCAAGAGTGATAAAGGCGTATGTGCGTGAAAAGCATGAGGCAGAGAGATTCGGGACGGCAAACAGTTCGCTCATGGAGGCGAATCTCAAGGTGCTGAAGCTGATGGCGCTGATGCAGCCTGTTCTTCTGATAATAATGAATATCTCGGTGCTGTTTGTCATATATCTCGGCGGCTGGCAGGTAGAGGCAGCGGAGATGCAGGTAGGCGAGGTAATGGCGGCTGTGACTTATCTGACGCAGGTGCTTCACGGAATAATGATGCTGTCTATGATGTTTCAGACGATATCAAAGGCGGCGGCATCAGCAAAGCGTATCGGTGAGGTACTGGAGTCAGAGCCTGTTATAACCGATGGCAAGGGCACCGATGCCGAGAGAAAGGGCAGCGTGACTTTCAGGAATGTGACATTCGCCTATCCTACGTCAAGCGGACTGCCTGTGCTTTCAGGGATAAGCCTTGACATAAAGCAGGGGGAGCGTGTGGCGGTGATAGGTGCCACGGGCTCGGGAAAATCGACGCTTGCGGCGCTGATACCGAGGTTTTACGACCCCGACGAGGGCGAAGTGCTCATAGACGGGGTAAATGCAAAGGAATACAAGCTGGAGGACCTGAGAAAGCGTGTGGGGATAGTGCTTCAGAAGAGCGAGCTGTTTTCGGGGACTGCGGCTGACAATATACGCTGGGGCGGAAAGGACGCATCTGACGATGAGGTCAGAGCGGCAGCCGAAACAGCGCAGGCCGATGAATTTTTATCCCGTATGCCGGAGGGTTATGACACGGTCATAGCCGAGAAGGGCGCATCGCTGTCGGGAGGACAGAAGCAGAGACTTAGCATTACCCGTGCGGTGCTTTCAAAGCCCGAGATACTCATATTTGACGACAGCACATCGGCGCTTGACCTGAGCACCGAGGCAAAGCTGCTCAACGGGCTGAAGGAGAAAATGAAAGGCACTACGGTAATAATGATAGCGCAGCGAATAGCAGGCATCAAGGATTTTGACAGGATAGCGGTGCTTGACCACGGTAGACTCGTGGGATGTGACACGCACGAAAAGCTGCTTGAAAGCTGCGACGTATACAAGGACATCTACAGTTCACAGATGAGAACAAAGGGAGGTGAGGAGAATGCCGCCGCTGCCGCCGATAGGACCTAACAGCAAGGCACAGCAGGGTCCGGGAGGAAGACATTCTGCGAGAGTGAATGCGGAAAAGCCGAAAAACGCCCGTGAGACACTTTCAAAGCTGCTGAGATACATAGGCAGGAACAAGTATATATTTTTCGGGCTGATAGCGGTGATGCTGGCGATAACGGGGCTCAATCTTGCCGCGCCTTCGATACAGCAGAAAGCCATTGACTGCATAACTCTCACCGAGAAGAAGCTGCACATACAGGAAAGCAGGCTGGTACATTCGCTGATAGTGCTGGGTGTGGTATATCTGTTAATGTCGGTATTCACATATATGCAGGGGATATTTTCTGCAAAGCTGTCGCAGTATACTGTGCATACAATGAGAAAGGACCTGTTCGGAAATCTTGTGCGGCTGCCGATAAAATACTTTGACACGCACCGTCACGGTGACCTTATGAGCAGAATGACTAACGATGTGGAGAACATATCGAACACGATATCGCAGTCGATAGGGTCGCTCATATCAGGAGTGCTGACTGTAATAGGGTCGGTGGTGATAATGCTCACCTATTCGCCGATCCTGACGCTCATATCACTTTCCACGATATGCCTGACGGTATTTGTGTCGGGGATAATGACGAAATTCATGAGAAAGTACTTCATGCAGCAGCAGCTTTTGCTGGGAAAGATAAACGGTCACATTGAGGAAATGGTGACAGGGTACCGCACAGTGGTATCATATTCTAAGGAAAAAGACGCCATAGAGGAATTCGGCGTGATGAGCGACGAACTGAGGAAATGCGGCATTAAAGCGCAGATATGCGGCGGTGTCATGGGACCTCTCATGAACTGCATATCAAATTTCGGTTTTGTGCTGATAGCGGCATTCGGCGGATGGTTCAGCTTAAAGGGCTGGATAACCGTAGGCACGATACAGGCGTTTATTCTCTACTCAAAGCAGTTTTCGCGTCCGATAAACGAGATAGCGAATCAGTATGCGAACATACAGACAGCTATAGCGGGCGCTGAGAGGATATTCGAGGTAATGGAGGCAGAGCATGAGCCTGACAGCGGAAAAGCTGATATAAAGGCAGAGGATATCAGGGGAGATATAGTTTTCAGCGGAGTGAAGTTCGGATATGTTCCAGAAAAGCCTGTGCTGAAAGGCCTTGACCTTGATATAAAGTGCGGAGAGAAGATAGCTATAGTCGGTGCCACAGGCTCGGGAAAGACTACTGTCGTAAATCTTCTGACACGTTTTTACGAGACGGACGGCGGCAGTATAACCGTTGACGGCACTGATCTGAGGGACATACCGAAGGACGAGCTCAGGCGGTCGATAGCCATAGTTTTGCAGGACACGGTGCTGTTCAAGGGGACCATCGGCGAGAACATACGATACGGCAGGGACGGAGCTTCACAGGAGGATGTGGAGCGTGCTGCACGGCACGCAAACGCTGATGAGTTCATAAAGCATCTGCCGGACGGATACGACACGCAGCTCGCGGAGGGCGGTTCGAACCTTTCACAGGGGCAGAGGCAGCTGCTTTCGATAGCGCGTGCGGTGCTTGCCGACCCAAAGATACTGATACTTGACGAGGCTACATCAAGTGTGGACACAAGGACCGAGATGCACATACAGTCGGCAATGGTGGCGCTGATGAAGCAGAGGACATCGCTTATCATAGCGCACAGACTCTCCACCATAAGGGACGCTGACAAGATAGTTGTCATAGCGGACGGCAGAGTGGCGGAGCTTGGTGACCATGACGAGCTTATAGAGAAGAAGGGCTGTTATTACGAGCTTTACCGCACGCAGTTTGCGGGAAACAAAACATGATATCATACCGCTGTGTTTTCGGGCACGGCGGTTTTTTCGCTATACTTTTCCGATTTTTTTAAAGTAAGGTCTGTGCGGGCTTTACTTTTTTAAGAATTTGTGATATAATTATTAAGATGCTGACCGTGAGTATTTGCGGCGGTGTCTTTTTGAAAGGGTGATATAATTGTCTCAGTTTTCCGATATGCTCAAAAGTTATACCGACAAAAGGAATATAACCATAGTGTCGATGTCTAAGCAGCTTGGTATCGACAGAGCGACGCTTCACAAGATAATAAGCGGTGACAGGCGTGCGCCCGATGAAAAATTCGTGGCAGACGTATGCCGTCTGCTGATGCTCAGTGCCGATGAAACGGAAAGAATGACAGAGCTTTACAGGATATCTGTCATGGGTGACGGGGTATACCGCCGCCGATGCACGGTAAGGGATATAATAAAGGGGCTTTCGGATATGTCGTGGTCAAAAAGGCAGGACGACAAGATGTGGACAAAGCCTGTGATCGCGGATATTCCTTCAGTAAGTTCAGTGTATACCTCACAGGAGCTGTGGAAAAGGATAACGGCGCTGCTGAGTGAGGAGATACAGAAGGGGTCTGAGATAAGGATGATCGCACAGCCTTCGGAGTATTTATCGAATATTCTGCGGTATGCCATACCTTCGTCAAGTTCTAACACGCTTTATCACATGATATGTCTTGATAATTCCGAGGACCTGAACGGTTCACACGACTATAATCTCGGGATATTCCCGCATATATGTGAGCTGTCATCAGATATAAAGGGGTACACCCCTATTTACTACTATGACAATGCGGCACCGCATCTGGATTCGATGACGCTTTTGCCTGTGCTGATAGTGACCGACAGTTTTGCGGTATGCACTGATGACAAGATAAGCAGGGGCATAATATACAATGAGCCCGAAGCAACGGTGTTTTACCGCAGGCAGTTTGAGGCTATGCGGGGCAACTGTTATCCGCTGGTGATATCCGACAACAGCCTTAACAGCCTTTTCCTGAAGGCGTGCAGGTATCCAAAGAACACGACGATCATACATTATCAGCCGAGTTTTTTCTATGCGCTGAGCGATGAAGAAGTATTGGATAACTGTAATTACTTCAAATGCGGGAAGCCGGAGAAAATAACGGAGCTCATGGGAAAGATAAGAAGGTCGTTTATAGGCAGAGGGCAGACCGAGCTTTTCTGTGAAGACGGACTGAGAGAGTTTATGGAAACGGGGATAGTATATGAATTCCCGAGGGATTTTTTCAAGAGCATCGATGAGAAAAAGCGGAAGGCGTTCCTGAAAAAAATGATAGAGATGACCGAAAAGGGTCTTTATGACTACAGGATAGTCAGAAAGGATCACGGAGTTTCGGGAAGGCTGAGGATAAACTGTCTCGGAGGTACAGACGTAAGGCTGATGATGAGGAGCGACGATTTTGACAATGTGGTTTATGTTCAGACGGACGAGCAGAGTCTGGTACACGCTTTCGGGGATTATATAGATCATCTGCTTGAAGACGGCATGGCGCTGAGCAGCCGTGAGACCATAAAAATAATGAAAAGCTATCTATAACCGGGAGTTATAGATGTATGACAAAGTGATATGGCGGATATGCTTGACTATTGCACAGTTTCTGTGATATAATTGATATATCACAGGGCAGGATATCAGGCTCTGACAATGAAGATCATTATAAGCGGGAGGACAATATAAATTATGGATCAGCAGATAGAAAAACTGGTAAACAATATAGAAAAAATAATCGTGGGAAAGCGTGAGGCGATAATCAAGGTCATCTGCGCTATGCTGGCAGAGGGACATATCCTTATCGAGGACGTGCCCGGTGTGGGAAAAACAAGGCTTGTATCGGCGCTGGCAAGTTCGGTGGACGGTATGTTCAACCGTATCCAGCTCACCCCCGACATAATGCCTTCGGACATCGTGGGATTTTCCATGATAGACCCGCAGACAAGGGAGCTTGAATACAAGCAGGGTGCGGCTATGTGCAATTTCCTGCTGGCTGACGAGATAAACCGTGCTTCGCCTAAAGCGCAGTCATCTCTGCTGGAGGTAATGGAGGAGCATCAGATATCCCTTGACGGCGTGACGATGCAGCTTCCCGTACCTTTTATGGTAATGGCTACACAGAACCCTGTTGAAACATACGGTACATATCATCTGCCTGAGGCGCAGATGGACAGATTCCTCATGAAGGTATCCATGGGATACCCCACTGCGGAGGAGGAATTTGACATAATAACACGTTCCGAAAGGGACGAATTTACCGCAAAGCTGGATGCGGTGATGACGATAGATGACATCAAGGGGCATATAGCGGCGGCAAAGAAGGTACGCTGCACCGACAGCATAAAGAATTACATAGTGGCGCTGCTGAATGCTTCGCGTTCATCAGACCTGGTAAAGCTGGGTGCTTCTCCCCGTGCGGGAATTGCGCTTCTTAAAGCGGCAAAGGCCTATGCATATGTAAGCGGCAGAGACTATGTAGTGCCCGACGATGTTAAGGCTGTAATGAGTGCTGTGCTGTCACACAGGCTGATGCTTTCGCCCAAGGGCAAGAGCGCATATCCGAATGCGGAAGCGGTAATGGAGCAGGTAGCGCTTTCGGTGGCTGTGCCTGTTGAGTAAAAGGGGAGCATATGACTAAGACCGAAAAAAAGGACCCGGTGATGAAAGGCAGGCTGTCTGACAGCGTTTACGAGAATACAGCTTTCAAGACGACGAGGTCATTTCTCAGCTATGCCGGGTGCATAGGGATAGCACTGGCTGTCATGTATTTTCTTGACGGTACAGCAGGCGTTATACTTACTGCTGCGCTGATATGTGCCTTTGTGATATCGATCGTGATGACGCTTGCGGTGATGAGGAGCATCACTGTGACGCTGACGGCGGACAGGACGGCGCTTTCAAAGGGTGATGACGCTGTAATGACCGCAGCTCTGTCAAAAACGCTGATACTGCCTGCGCCTGTTGTGGAGATATACACTGACGCTACTCCGCAGCTGGAGCTCAGCGGAACGCTGTACAAGGCGGCTGTGGCAGGCAGGGAAACAAACAGGATAAAGATACCGATAAAAGCACTGCACAGCGGAGCCTGTGAATTCAGGATAACAAGGATAGCGCTGACCGACTATCTGGGGATATTCACTTTCAGGCTGAAGCTGAGCGAGGAGCAGAGCAGGGTAAAGATGTCGGTGTATCCCGACATACCCGATGCTGCGGTGCAGACGGATTTCTTAAAGACGACAACGCAGTTTCAATCGAATGACGATGATGACGAGGAGTCGGACGAAAACTCGATCACGCCTACAGGTATGCCCGGATATGACCACAGGCAGTATGTGCCCGGTGACCCGCTCAAGCGCATAAACTGGAAGCTGTCATCAAAGCGTGACATTTACATGATACGCCTTGACGAGCAGATAAGGGGAGCGGGACAGATGTTTTTCCTGGATTGTCAGCCCTGCGAAGAGGATGACCGGATACTCACGGTTCGTGATACGGTGATAGAGGGTATGCTGACCATGCTCACGATGCTTGTGAGAGAGGGCAGAGAGGCCACATTCTTCTACTGCAAGGAGGGTCTGTGGCTGAGTGCGGATATACATGACAACTCGGATATATTCAGGCTGCAGGAGCAGCTCGGGGAGTATACGCCCTGTGAAGCGCCTTCGCTGATACCGCCCGAGATAACTGCGGCAGGAAAGACACCCATATGCTTTACTGCGGCGTATGCAGAAGATCAGGGGTCTGCGGCGCAGATAGCGGCACAGGCACCCGAGGGACTGATAATATGTGCTCTTTCATCAGGGCTGCAGGGGATAAGTCCGAATTTATGGACAATTTCTCAGGAGTATGAATTTAAAAAAGCGACAGTGTGAGCTGTCTGTGGAGATCAATATAAATGGTAATCAAAAAGAAAGCAAAAGCGGCTTCGGAAGAAAAGCCCGAAAAGAAAAAAAGGCTGAAAAAGCTGTAAAGCCGCCAAAAATGACACCGCTTGAACGAGCGAGCAGCTATGCTGCGCCTATGCTGTTGGGTGCTGTGCTGTGTTTTACGGTGTTCTATGCGCTGTACAGGCCCTTTGCACCGATGCTGACTATACTTTTCACAGCAGCGGAGTTTGGTCTGTTCATGCTGTTTGATGTTATAAAGGACAAAAAGGTGATAGGCCCTGTGGTATACATCGCACTGTTTGTCATTGTGGGGTATATATCCCTGGCGATGTCCTTTGAGCTGATGTACCGTATACGGGATTATTCGGCGGCAATATCGTGGTTTTACGGCGAGGACGGCAACTACAGCTATCAGGCCGAGTTCATTTATGCGGTATTCCTCTTCGGAGGGTTCTTCATAATCTCGATACTGTACTATTTCACGCAGATACGCTACAGAAGTCTTGGCGTGATGCTGTGCATACTTTTTCCGTTTGTCATATATGCAAAGCGTGCCGAGGAAATGCCCGAGGCTGCTGTTACGATAATCATAACGGCATATCTTGCGGTAATGGTACACAACCGAAGAGTTGACCCTGCTGTGCCCAGGCAGAAGAGAGGCAAGCTGGTGATAAACTCATCATATCTCATAAGCATAGCGATATTTGTTTCGGTAACGGGTGCTGTGACTATGGTGATAGACAAGCCGACATACCGTTCAAAGCTGGAGCAGGACTCGAACTACTTCAACTATGTGCAGACAGGAGGAACAGGTTCAGGCGACCCCGATGAACTGCCGAACGAGTCATCTGACCGTTCGGGACCTCCCTCATATACCAACCGTCCTGTATTTTATTTCAACACCAACGGTGCAGCGCAGGAATATTTCATGAGGGTGCAGACATACAATGACTTTGACGGCGACAAGTGGACATTTGACACCGATCCCGAGAACTATGGAAGTGCGTATTCTTCCGTTATCCCCGAATATACCACAGATGACATTATCGCTGACATGAAAAAGCTGGCGGAGCAGGACGAAAGCTTTGAGATGCCCGAGGGTGCTGACAGGCTCCCGATAAAGAGAGCGGGACAGGTGCATGATGATGATTTTTCACCGAGGTATCTGCCTGCGCCTTTTGCGACTATCACCGATACTGCGGAATATAATGAACTGAAATACATAAAGTATCCGCAGGGGATAATCCTGAGGGTACGTCCGGGCAGCAATATCGCGCCGTCTGTGCTAAATGACAGCTTTGATTTTTACGAGCAGTCGGCCGAGCTGTATGTTTATGCTGCA
>CADBTD010000367.1 GCA_902797535.1 uncultured Ruminococcus sp.
ATTGTCGGTAAGTATGGCGACGACCTGCTTGATACGCTCGCTGTCAACATTTTCGGCAGATACGGTATCGTCAGGCAGTTCAACAGAAATACGGATATTCTTTTCGGCAGCCCGGGGCGTGAAGGCCTCAAAGCAGTCAAGTATTATGGTGTCAAGTTCGGCAGTGCCGAAATTCGCTGTAAATGTCCTGGCATCGCTTCGGGCAAGAGTGAGCAGGTCGCCCGTAAGACGAGCAAGCCTTCTTCCCTCCTTGCGTGCAATGGTGACAAGTTCCTGCTGCTGCGAGGGTTCAGCCTTTTCCATTGCGGAAAGCGCTGAAAGTATCGTATTCACAGGGTTTCTTATCTCATGGGATGCGGCAGCTATAAATTCGTTCTGTCGTTTCTGGGATTCATTTATCGGGCGCAGCAGCCTTTTGGTAAAGAAATATGAAAAAGCATAGAAGACAAGCGCCGCTGCTGCAACGATAATGACAAACCTTGCAAGCAGGCGTTCTTTCTGAGTCTTGATGTCGGAATTATCACGGACAACATAAACTTCCGTATTGCTCCCTATACCTCTGAAAATAAAAAATCCCACATAGTATTTCTGTGACTTTTCACGGTAGGTGAACACCAGCTTGCCGTCGGATGTAGTGCCTGCTTCTCCCGAATTATTGTATTCCCTTATCCTTTCGGCAAGAGAACGCTCTTCATCGGTTTTGGTGACATCTGTTATGCGCAGCGGTATATCGTTATCATAAATGAAGATAAGATAGCTGTAATTTGACTGAAGTCTTTTTACAGTGCGCATATCGGTGGAGTTGTTTTCAAAAGCAGACTGGAATGTATTCATATCCGTACCGAACGTGATATATGAATTATTATCAAGTGTGCGGTAGTTGATGTACAGATACAGAAATGACATCACCAAAAGTATAAGCGTACTGAACAGTGTGAACAGCAAAGTCAGTCTTAGGTGTACTTTTTTGAACATCGGGTCACCTGCTTGTTGACAGCTTGTAGCCTACGCCTCTGATATTGACTATTGAAAGGCTGCTGCCCGTATTTTTCAGGCGGCGGCGCACAAAGTAGATATAATTGTCAAGATTTCCGTCAAGGGTATCAAAGTCAACTCCCCACACACGCACCTGTATAGTCTGTCTTGGAAGTATCTGGTCGGGATTGTGCAGAAACAGGTTTATAAGCTCGCCCTCCTTCTGGGAAAGGGTGCAGGAATTTTTCGGGCCTGTAAGTACGTTATCATCACTGCTGTAGGTGACATCGCCAACAGTAACGCTGTTGATGCTCTCTATCTGTGACGGGCGGCGCATAAGACAGCGTATCCTTGCAAGAAGCTCGCCTATCTCAAAAGGCTTGACCAGATAGTCATCCGCACCGCAGTCAAGTCCCGAGATCTTATCATCAAGTTCACCAAGTGCGGTAAGCATTATAACGGGAGTGTGGTCTCCCCTGCGGCGCATATCACGGAGTATCGACATACCGTCCTTGTGGGGAAGCATTCTGTCAAGAAGCACTATATCATAAGCGTTCTGTGAAAGATAGTATTCGGCATCACCGCCGTCATTGCAGGTATCAGCAGAGTAGCCTTCTTTCTCAAGCTGGAACTGAAGCAGCCAGCATTGTTTTTTATCGTCCTCAATAATAAGTATCCTCATGTTTTTACATCTTCTTTCATTTCGTTATAGACCATTTTGTTTTATATCTTTATTATATAATAACACAATATCGCGGCTTTGTAAAGTGGAATTTATCCGCATTGTCCATATATGTATGATAACACATTTTTTCGGGTACGGATCAGAATAGATAAAAATTAGATATTTGCATGAGATGCACAGTGCCTGAAGCGAGCTTAGCACACATTTGCTGAAAAATGGGATTAGAGAATAATTAGAGAAAGATTTAGAGAAAAAATAGAAGAAACTGTGATAATATAGAATCATAGATGAAACAAAACAAGACATTGTCAGAACAGAAGTCGTAGAAAAAAAGAAAGAGGAAGAAATGATGAGAAACAGAATAACAGCTGCTTTATGCGCAATAACTATGGTTTTTGGTGCAGGATGCGGCACAGAAAAGAAAAAGGCGGAAGAAACAGCACAGACTATCAAGGGCGGATACGTTGAAGAAGACGCATTTGATTTCAACATATCGGATAACGCATCGGGTGCGGAAGCCGTATACCTGCCTCGTATAGGCGAGATGTCTGTGATAAACGGCAAAGTATGCTTTCCCGATCAGGTAAACCTTAGATTTTTCACAGAGAAGGAAGATCTGTCGGGATACGATACAGAAGAAAAAGCATCGCCGGTTTCGGGAGAACTGAATTGCGTCTGCCGTTCCGTAGGTGGCAGGATCTTTGCTGTTGCGGAAAATTTAGAAAAGATAAGCGAAACAGAATATAAAGTGGCAAGTGAAGAAGCATTCTTCATCAGCCCTGACGGCAACAGAACAGACCTTGACTACAGCAGTGACTCTGAGTTTAACAGTATGTCGTATGAATTCGGCAGTGATGAAAAACTGTATTTTGCTGACAGCCTTTCGGGAAAGCTTTTAAGGGCAGATCCCGATACCGGAAAAACAGAAGAAGTATGTGATATCCGGCCTTCAAACACAAATGTTGATATCGCAGGAAAGTACGTCATAGTCAGCAGCAACTCGGAGAATATAGATATTTACGATACAGAAGCCGGGGAAATGGCTGATGAACAGCCGGTACTGCAGGAATTCTGGGATAAAACAGTCACACCGTCAGCTAAACAAAGCTATGACATATGCGAGGGTGAAGACGGCACGATCTATATAGCCTGTCAGAAAGGGATATTCAGATATGCTTTCGGCGGGAATACTGTAGAACAGCTTTGCAGCGGTGCAGGAAAAAAGCTCAGCGAACCAAGCGAAGTTTTTGACGAGAATGACATATGTTCGGTAGTAAAAGAAAGTGATGACACTATACTTGTGGGATACAGAAACAGCGTTATAAAAAGATACCGCTATGATCCCGACTATGAGGAAACGATAGCCGCTGAACTGAAGGTATATTCTTTTGAGTATAATCAGATAGTTACAAGAGTAATGAACAAGTTTTCCAAGGAACACCCCGAAATACTGATAGACCAGGAAATGCCCGATGCAAGCCTTGATTACGATGACAAGGTAAAGAATCTTATCACCGAGATAATGTCTGATGATCCGCCCGATGTGCTTATGCTCGACGGACTTGACATAAAGAATCTGAGCGACAAGAACGTGCTTGCCGACCTGGCGGAATGCCGTGACGAATGGTATCCCGAGGGTGAGGGGCTTTTTGACAATGTAGCGCTGTGGAATACCGATGAAAGCGGAAAGATATACTCGGTCGCAGGCGGTTTTACCATACCGTATATTTTATCAGACGGCAGCGAAGACATTTCAGGCATAGAAACATATAAGGATCTCGCAGACTATACAGGCAGAAGAGTCAATGACGAAAAGGATCGTATGCTGTTCGTGCCTGCCGAATATATGGCATCCGCCGAAATATCGTGGAAAGCATTTATGTTTGACGCATATGATATGCTCAACAGCGGGAGTAACGACAAGGACGAACTTAAATCACTGCTTGAAAGCTGCAGCAATCTGACAGCGGAAGCGGATGTGCTTGAAGAACGTTACCCCGATGAAGATATAGCAGCTTTACAGGAAAGAAGCTCACAGTGCGCAAGAGGATTATTCCCCGATGATAAAAAATACGAAGGAAGATATGCGACAAATGCAGACGGTATGTATCTCAGAATGGGTACAAGTCCGATAGAGATGGGGTTTGTATTCAATTATCAGTACGACTTTATAAGTCTTATGTCAGCGAAGTCTGATATTGAAAACGCACAGCTCAGACTTGGCGGCATCAGCGGTGAAGCATTTGTTCCCACAGTTAATATGGGCATATGCAGCCGCGCAAAGAACACCGAAGAAGCCAGACTGTTCATTGCAGCAGCACTTTCAAAAGAACCTCAGTCGGGACTGACTGCTGACGGCATACCCGTGAACATCGAAGCACTGAGAAATGATCTTGAAAAGGACAAAGAATCAGGCACACCAACAACACTGCTGAACGCCGCTAATATAAATTTCTCGGATGGTTCATCAGTATGGATAGACTATACCGTACCCACTGATGAAGACCTTGAACTGCTTATAAATTCTGCCAAAAAGCTTGAAAAGCCGATAGTGTACGACAGCATGACGTTTGATACAGTCACAAATGCCATCATCGATTATTTGTTTAACAACATCTCTGCTGACGAAGCGGCTGAAAAGATCATCTCAAGAGAGAACATAAAATCAAAAGAATAATACATGGACCGGCGGATTTTATCAAGCTGCCGGTCTTTACTTTTTGGCCGGGTGATCGGATATTAGAGAATAATTAGAGAAAAATTTAGAGATAAAATAGAAAGATCAGTGATAATATATAATCAAAGATAAAATAAAACAAAACATTGTGAGAACAAGAAGCGCAGAAAACAGGAAAGGAATAAGACTAATGAACAAAAGGATAATTTCGGCTGCAGCAGCTTTGATCATGGCACTCGGAACAGGCTGTGCGGCCAAAACAGACAAAGATCAAAAAACGGCAGAGGTGCTTAAAGGCGGCTACGTTGAAGAAAATGCCTTTTCATTCAACTATACGGGCACGGGAAATAACGGGATATCCGATATACCTCTTGCAGGCGAGCTTACCGTACAGAACGGCAAAGTATGCTTCGCAGATCAGCTGAATCTTCGGTTCTACACAGAGACTGATGACTTAAAGAGCTTTAACAAAGAGCAGAACGATACAATGCTCGCAGGAGATATCTCCACCGTTCTGCGTTCTTCCGAAGGAAAGATATTTGCGATACACTATGAAATGGATCAGAAATCACATGAAAGCAGAAATGACGAAGGAGTCTTTATAGGCACTGACGGCACACTGACAAAGATCGAATGTCAGTATGAACTGCCGTTTCAGAACAGTTCCTATGAGTTTGGCAGCGACGGTATGCTCTACTTTATATCAGACAGCAAGCTGATCAGTGCCGATCCTGACACAGGAAAGACAAGGATACTGTGCGATGTCAATGGTGAAAATATAGATGCAGTCGGAAAATATATTGTGATCAGTTCGCCATTCTCAAACGAGGTCATCATATATGACACAGGATCCGAAGAAACGCTTGACAAGCAGACTGCGCTTGATGAATTCTGGAGCAAGAATATACTTACTTCGGGCAGAAGTGACTATGACATCTGTGAAGGTGAAGACGGCACTTTATATATTGCCTGCGGGAACGGCATATTCAGATATGCTTTCGGCGGCAACAAAGTGGAACAGATATGCACCGGCGCAGGAAAAAGGCTGAGCTCTATCGGAGATGTAAACAATCTCAGCTATATTTCATCTATTGTAAAGGAAAGCGAAAACACCATACTTATTGGATATAAGGACGGTATTATCATGAGATACCGCTATGACCCGGAGTTTGAGGAAACCATATCAAATGAACTGAAGATATATTCCTTTGAGTATAATCAGCTTGCCGCAAAAGCTATAAACTGGTACACAAAGCAGCACCCTGATATACTTGTAAAACAGGAACTGCCCGATCCTACGCTTACATATGATGACAAGGTAAAGAACTTAGTTACCGAAATAATGTCTGATGACCCGCCCGACGTTATTTTCCTTGACGGACTTGATATCAATAATCTGAGTGAGAAGGACGTTCTTGCAGACCTGTCGGAAAACCGCAGCGAATGGTATCCCGAAAATGATGAACTGCTTGACAATATAGTCATGTGGAATCAGAACGAAGACGGCAAGCTGTACTCGGTAGCAGGCGGTTTTGCTGTTCCGTATTTCATATCGGACGGTACCGAGGACATATCTGATATCGAAAGTTACAAGGACTATGCTGATCTTGTCATAAAGAGAAAGAATGACGAGAAAGAACCCATGAACTATATCCCTGCATTAATGGATGAGGATACTGCATGGAAGGCTTATCTTTTAGACGGACAGAAGCTTATCGACGGCGATTCCCCTGACAGGGAGGGATTTAAGGCACTTATAGAAAGCTGCAGACAGATCACATTGAACGATGAAAGGATCAAGGAAAAATATCCTGATCTGAGTGAAGACTCATGGATCCATGTCACTGTTGCCGGATTAGATATGAGCAGCGATGAAAAGCGGATAGACGGCAGATTTCTGTATAACTCGGCGGGCATATCACTTTTGACGGGTGCATCACCTGTATCGGCAGGATTTGTGTTCAACTATCAGTATGACTTTGAAACGATAACATCTGTACTCGCAAAGTTCAAGGACGCTCAGCTTAAATACAGCAGCAGTTTCATGCCTACATCGAACATGGGAATATGCAGCCGTTCGGACAACCGTGAAGAAGCTGCGGAATTCATCAGATCTGCTCTCTCATATCTGCCGCAGACAGGACTTTCC
>CADBTD010000368.1 GCA_902797535.1 uncultured Ruminococcus sp.
CAGCTCGTCATCGGATTCGCTTAAAAAAGTAATGAGTGCACTTGGCAATTTTAGTATTTCAACTAAGAAATATTTTGAAAATCATAAATAAAATGAGGTGAAGAAAATGAAAGAGATCTATATTGAAGCAGAGATCGCTGTTACGGAGTTTGAGTCTGAGGATATCATCACTGCCAGCAATGAGTTCCCCGTAGACAGAACATAATATAGTATAAACTATAAAGCAGCAGCTGTCTTAAGAATTTAAGACAGCTGTTTATTATTATATGAAATAATAAGTCATGTTATTTTTGGATATGATCATTCACAACAGAACTCAAATTATGAATTATGATAAAGAAACATATGTTGTGTTTTGGATAATTATATCTGATCAAGACGATAAGATATTCCGTTTATTATATCTTCTGCTTCTTTTCTGCCGTTTTCAGTTTGCATAAGAAGCTTGATAGTAGCTATCTGATTTTGCATATCATGGCGTATCCTGGAAATCTCTTCAAATTTACTGTCAGCAAGTTCAAAATATTCTCGGTCGCGTTCGATTTCTGCATTAATGATCTTAATTCTTGATTCTTTTCTTTCAAGTTCGCTTATTCTTAATGTGCTGAAATAGTCGAAAATAATTATAGAGAAAAGCATTAATTGGAATATCATGTGAAGCCAGTCATTTATTTCAAAATCAGGTGATCTATATACAGTATAGTTTATTACCAAAAAGAAAAAGTGTATAGTACAGAAAAGAAGCATTATGATGAGTCTTCGCTGTGAATACTTGCTTGTAATGTCCTTCTTTTTAATGAATATAAGAACCGTTAGTGTTGTAATGGACAATACGTCAAGGCAAATAACTTTTCCCATAGACACCACTTCGGGTGCCATTTCAACAGGGAAAGGATATGGAAGTTTACTATGACATATAGCCCATGGCAATGAACAGGAAATTATCTCAGTAATGAGGTCTATCATAATACCGAGCAGATATACTTTTGCTTTTTTTGTGACCTTATCACTGTAACCTAATAATGTCATTAAGAAAATGCTTGTCAGCCTTGTTATTGTGCTGAGTGCGCCGTTGGCAGAATTAGGATTGTAATTCAAATTTAAATATGCTGCAGAAAGCAAAAATGTCATTAAAGATACTGTAGTTAGATATCTCCACTTAGGCAAAAGAAGCTGATTATACATAAAAACAACTATAACAGACTGAAGAAAAAAATTGATTATTGTAAATATAGAACTCATTGATTCACCCTCAGAAATGCCGTTGATATTACTTTGTTGTTATTCTGCTTTATAGTAAATTCTCCATTATGCATATTGCATATTTCCTTTACAATTTTCAGGCCAAAGCCATGCCCCTCGCCTTTTTCTGACCTTTTGTCAAAGCTGATGCTGCAGCTGTTAGTTACCTTTAGCACAAAATAACCGGAAGCGACCCCACTTTTCATTTCGATAAATGTATTTGAAGGATCAGGTTCTTTTAAACAACACTCAATAGCATTATCAAGCATATTTGAAACCAGACTGCACATCTCATAATTGTCGATATCTATATGATTACAGTCATGCAGTAGAGTCTGGATATTTATATCTTTCACTCTCTCCTCATTAAGTTTAACTGTCAGAACTGCATTAAGAGTATGATCATCACAATAGTTTACAGCTTTTATTCTGTTAAGCCTTTCAAGCATTTTATTCATTATTATTTCGGTTTCATCTTTCTTTGACGTCACATTCATGATTCTTTTTACATTTGAAAGCTGATCGTTGAGATCACTTTTTAATTCTGTTATATCATTCAGTTTACTGTCAGCAAGAGAAACGTATCTTTGTTTGCTTTCTTTTTCTGCTTCTGCTGCGATCATTTCTTCTTCTTTTTTTGTCATATTTCTCATTTTAACAGTTATATTATATTGCATTATTATCATTGAATACAGCAGTGCTTGAAAAATCATCATGATTATTTCGCTTTTTTCTGTTATGGATGACGAGTTTATGCGATAATAAGCTGAAATATAAAAAATATGTGCAATTGAATACCCCAATACGGTGAACATGGGTATAAGAGTTCTTGTATTGTTAAGTCTTCGGAATTCAACTAATATAATGGCTATGGCGACTTCAGCAAGCATTATACCTGAACCAATAAGTTTTTCACCTGCTTTGGCTGTGGACGGCGAATTGATCAGAAAAAAATGCCTGACTTTCAATGATACAAGTTCCGCTGCCGAAAAAATAATAAACCTTATAGATTTGTCGATCGGTCTTCCGTAAAATAAATGACACAGAATGATTATTGGTATTATTAGATTAATTGACAAAAGAATACATTCCTGTATTTTAAACAATATGCTTATTACGTGAAGCATTAGGTTTGAACAAAGCCATAATGCCAAAGTAAAAATATATTTATAACGATTTTTTGTGGTTTCATGGAAGAAAAAGCATGAAATCATAATATGTATCAGCATCTCAGTGCAGTGCATGATTTCTTTCATATTACATCCTCCAGAAACTCAAGAAATATTCTTTTAGTATCTGCTGAACACTTTCGGCTTATCGGAATCTCTCTATTTCCCTTAAGTAAAAATTTATATCTTTCAAGCCGGCTTACAAATCTCATGTTTACAAAAAAGCTTTTATGGCATCGAACAAAATTATCTGGTAGTTTATCTGCGATCTCCGAGAGTTTTATATCATAAAAGTTGAAAACCTGACAATAATTGTTGTCATAGAATATCAGATGACGTGACTGTGTTTCGATATAACTGATTCCATCAAGCTCAATTGTTTCAAATGTTCGTTTGCCGGAAGGAATGCATATAATGTCTTTTTTATTATTTTTTTGTCGTATGATATCCAATACCATACGAATGCTTTGCCTTGAAAATGGTTTTAATAACAAAGCATCAGGATCAGCAGAGAATATTTTCTCACAGTATTTCAAATAACCTGTTATAAAAACCAGCCGAATTGAAGGTGCATTTTTCGTTATTTCAGTTGCAAGTTCAATTCCGTTTTGATCAGAATCTAATTCTATATCAATGAAAATTATAGAATATGAGTTTTCTGAGAGCATTTTTCGGGCTTCTGCAATAGAGTTTACACAGTCTATATGCGGATCCCCGTGTAACTCCTCTCTTAGCAGCGTTTTGAGTTCATTACACTGGTTCTTTTCATCATCATATATAAGTATCCTCATTTTAATATAACTTCCTTTGTTTGAGTGAATGATGAATAACATATAATATTATGCTATTAAATGTATTTACTTAATATATTATATCATTTTGATATATAACTGTCAAGACAGTAGAGCTTGGCGAAAAATTCTATCTTTTTTTCGGCCAGAACACTTGTTTCAGCTGAATGATGACCAGGAAATGTTTTCCAGCCCGTAGTTTTCTTCATTGAATTCTCCTGCGTCTACATCTGCTTTTGAGATGATGTCTAACCTGTTACCGCTTTTTGTCACCTGTAATAGATGAATAGCATTACCTGAAGGATAATCTGAAGGACTTTCGGGACTTATACTATTTACCACTAACCCATTGTAGAGTGAAGAATAGTAAAGACCACTTCTTACACCTAATGAACAGGGGATATCATCTATCTGTGCAACACTTCCGTTTTTATATTCAAAGACGTTTGCTGTATACGGATACTGATTTTCGTCCGAACGATAGATCATTTCTTCATATCCGTCTTTATCAATATCACAGAAATAATAGCATCCATGAGGGTCTCTGTACGATAACTCTGTCAGCTTTTTTGTATATGCCGAAAAAATATCATTCTCTGAAGTGGGTTCAGGAGGTGATGGCGTTTCCGATTTTTTAGACTCTTTTGAAGACGAATGAGAAGCAGACAGTGAATTATCTATCTTATCTATCATTTCTTTTAAAGGAAGAGTTACAGACGTGTCCTCCGTATAGTAAAATGCATTGTAGGATTCAGTCAGTGCAGCTGTTTTCTCTGCTTTGCTCATCTTCTTGTACTTACTGAGTCCAACAGTTTTTATATTGGCTTTCAGAGGTGTTTTGTTGCTGAAATAGTCTTTGTATTCATTTACTATATCAAAAGCATTTACATCTTTTCCATTGATAAGGAATGAGGTAAATTCATCAGATCCATTCAGATTATTATAATTAAAGTACAGTATATCTCGTGAAGTGACGTTGCTGTTAAATCTGTACTCAGATAATTCGTATGCACCCGAACCGTTAGGGTCGAATGATCCAGTGTATTCGTAAAGTCTTCCATCTGCAAAAACAAGACTTCCGTCACTGTCCCTAAATGCCTGAAGTGTAAATGCATTATGTCCGTAATTCCTTCGGCTCGTCCATAAAGTGTACAGATCTTCACCTGAAGCTATAAAATCATTTTCGTTCATTATCTCAAAAATATGTATCTCTGGTTGATATAAATTTATACCGTATCCTCCGATGATTAGTTCGGGTTCGCCGTCGCCCGATACGTCCTGAAACCACATTTCGTTTTGTTCAAACCCGTATTTTTCCTTATAGCTTTCAAACATTTCAAAAGAATCTATCCAGTTTGGTTCATTAACAGACTTTGAAACGATAGCCTCAACCAATTCAGGAACAATTTCCTCCGGTTTACTGTCTTTTGCCTTGCTCGTCGTTTTGGTTGCTCTGATATCCACAAGTTTTTTTTCGGTATTCCCGAGCATTCTAGGTTCGGCGATATTATCTTTGCTGTAAGATTTATTATAGTTTGTGTGATACCACTCTTCGTCATTACTGCCCCAGATGTCTGTTGCATATTTGAGGGCTGATGATGCCGTATCTCCGCACATGAGTGCATAAACAAAAGCGTCCTGTACAGAATAATTATACCACATATAAACGCTTTGAGTATAGCCTATAACGGTATCTGCTCCGGCATTTTTGAATGCTTTTACCAGCCTGTCATTCTCATATCCGTGACATGAACCTATAAAAACTATGCTCCCAAATAACTCAGAGTTTTTATAATGCGTTGAGAAAAATGAGGGCTTTATCCAGTAATAGCTTTCGTTAGGATCCTTGCCCACGACTTTTACCTCAACTATATTCTCTTTTTTGAGATCTGACGAGTATCTGATCAGATTTTCTTCGGTCACTTTTTCTTCCAAACATATAACAGGATCATCATCGTACATACTGCCGTGTTCTTCGATCTGTATATAATCATATCCAATAAGCCCATATGTAAAATCTTCCACGGTGCAGAAATCATCGGTGTCAACGTCAATGCCTTCGCTTTCCCAGACTGAGGTGCGTTTTTCGATATTCGAATACATCTCATCATTTCCCAGACCGTACATTATCTTTATTTTTGGTGTTTTGTTGTAAGTGTAGTCGCTGCTGTCAAATTCGACCTTGTTTGTAATGTTGGTTACCTTTCCATTGTCATCTTTTTCCGCATAATGTTTCTCTATACCGCACAGTTCATCGGAAAATGGTTCCAGAAGTATACCGCCCTTAACTCCGTCATTGTATGTAAACTCATACATACACGCTTTGTCGTTATATCGAACGTCAAAAATGTAATTGCCGGCTGAAAGATCATCAACAGTTTCTTCGACATATTGCTTTCTTTTGGAAATATCCATGCTCTCAAAGCCATCAGTCGAGATAGTCGCTGTAAGTTTATCATTGACCGTTTCATGAGATTCGATATTGATAGAAGTATCGATCGAGGTTTTTTCCATAGATGACGCATTTTTATTCTTCACAAAATTCGGTCCGAAAACAGCGGCAATAGCGGCAGCTGCAATACCCAATGGAATGATTATTATTATTCTTGAACTTTTAGCAGTGCTCTTATAGGTGGGTTTAGTTTGCTTATTATTGCAATAGATACATTCTCCGTTTTCAAACTGATTTCCGCAGTCTTTACAGAAGCTTTTAGTGCTTTGACGCTTAGGCTGCGAATAAGTGAATACTTGATCACAAGTTGTACATGAAGATGCACTTGCTTCAGTTTTTTTTCCGCATTTTGGACATCTTCCATAATTAGAGACAGTCTGTGCTTTGGAGTTATACACCTGAACGTTTGAAACGACACTTATGTCTGCAGCATTATTGCACACGGGACACGATAAAGCACCTTGCGGCAGTATTTTACCGCATTTTGGACATCTTGTTCCCGGTTCTGCCGGCTTAAACACGATGGCTGGCCAAATATGTACTGTGTTGGAAACTTTATTTAGTAAATTATTACAGACCGGGCACTTTTGTGTGTCCGATCCTATTTTTTTACCGCATTTTGGACATCTCATAAAAATCTCCGCTTTTATATTATTTTATCGTTAATGTCTGAGTAGCAAATCGTTCGTCTCCGTAATAATAGTAGATATCTACCTTACCTTTTGAATGTAAATAATAATAGCCATCATCGGCAAATTCAAGTATATTATTGTCGCTTGATTCAAAATGATATTTCTTTTCTTTTATTTCTATTGGTATTTTCAAAGTATTGCTGCTTTTAATAGTAAGTGTTCCCGAACAGGGAGAATCATACCACATTCTTAGCGTAAGTATCCCTTTGCCTTTTTTATCCCAATTATGATACAGCCAATCACAAGAGCCGCAGTCACATTTTATGCTGATATTTTTATTTGCAGCATCTGTATTGTAGTTTATATCTATGTCAAAATATTCCTTTTTCCAGAAAAAACTGCAATTGCCAATAGCACTTTGATCATCAAATGATCTTTCGCTTTTTGTTTCAAACGTGATTTCTTGATCAGTATCTATACGGGCATACTTAGTAACATTTCCTTTATCAAATGATAATACGAGAGGTATCCCATTTGTATTTTCTGTTTTATTATCTTTGCCAGAATTTCTTTTCCGTACCTGCGGGATCATTGTGTTTATTGTGGTTTCGTTATCATCGTGTTCATATTGATCTTCAGATACGGTCTGTGTCTGAATTTCGTTGTAATTAGTTATATAACTACCATTGCTCTCATTAGCTGACATCCACAATATGAAAGGGATGAGTGCAAAAAGGATAATGGCGATTATTAACAAAAACGTCCGTTTTTTCTTTGTTGGATTAGTCGAAGGAGATGCTGAGTTTGGTGTTGTTATTTTGGATGTAGATAAGTTTTGTATTTGTTTGGAAGTGTTTGTGATATGCTTTTTTGCATAGGGCTGGTTGTTTGCATTACTGTTCAGCAGATTTATAAAGCGATGTTTTCTTTCTTCCATTTCCTTTGTCAGATCACACCATGGACACGTGGAAAGCCCGTTATAGTATATGTGCTTTATGTTGCTTTTGCAAGTCTTCAACTCGCTGTTGAGTTTGCTGAGTGTATAAAACCATTTTTCAGCAGATGGCCGTTGATCCGGCTGATCTATACCTATAGTAAATGCTTTTCTGAAAAGCTGTTCGGTTTCATACGGAAGTATGTCGATCTCGGGCGAACGCATTGTAACATATATGTCGTTTCCAAGAGCATTATCTTTAAAATACGGTGTAAATCCGTTTCTTATGTTATATTCAAGATTATTTAGTGACTTTTCCGCACAGAAGCAGGCAAATGGATGCACTCCGTTCATAAGAATTTTGAACAGTATCACTGCTAACGCAAAATCATCAGTCTTTTCATTGAAATGTTTTTTTTGTATATCCTTTTCAAAATTGATATTCTGAAGTTCGGGTGGAATATATTCAGGTGTGGCTACGGTACAAGGATAAAACGCACCGTCTTTTCCTGTGATCTGATATGAATCAGTATCTACCAGTTTTACTTTGCCGCTTTCAGGATCTATTATGATATTGTCAGGTTTCAGATCACCTATGATTATTCCTGCATCATGTATATTGTTTATCGCTGCTGATATATTTATTGCCGAAATGATGTACTGATCCCATGTATAGGCAGAACGGTTCTCGTATACGAAAAAATCTATCAGATTTCCTATACCTGAGACTTTATCCATTATGAATCCGCAGAACTGTTCATCGATATACAGAAGCTCCTGCGGCCAAGCACACTCCGGCAGGCTATCAGCAGAGATCTCTGTCATTGCTTTAAGTTTTTTATGTCTTGTTTCGCTGCGTTTATTTTCAAAGTATATTTTTGCTGCTTTATCGGGCATATCAATGATCTCGTATACCGAGCCTTCTCCGCCTGAAGCAATAGGCTTTTCTGAAAGAACATATTTGTTTGTTTTTGATCTGTTATAGCATATTATACTCATACTGTTATTCAATCTCCTGATCAATATCTTTTTTTTTAGGACCTGTCTTTGCAGGAAGCTTTTCTGCAGTGTTCTGTGTTACAGTCGGTGCAGTTGAGGCTGTTACAGCTGATGTCTTTCCTATCGGTTTATCATCAGCGCTGTTATTAGTCTTTTTTTGCTTTTTGGCTTCTTTTTTTTCAGAAGAAATGCTTGCGGGATCAACCTGTTCTTTTTTTTCTTTATTGCATGATAGTGAAATGAACATAAAGAAAGATAGTATTACTATAACTGCAAACTGCACTATAACTATATTACGCATGATGCAGTTCGCTTTTTTTGTCCGCAAATATGATGAAAATAGATCTGTATTAGCAGAAATGCTCTTTTCTTCTATAAGTCGTGAATTATTTATTCTGCGTTCCGACTGAGGACCGGATATGGCCGGCGGTTTTTGTTTAAGTTTGTTTTTCATATCATTTTTTAACTTTTCCCAGTCAGGTTCTTTATAATATTCATCATCTTTCAATGATGGCATGATCTTTGTATTTATCAAACCAACTATAGTCTTATCATCTGTTACTCCCTCGATTCCATTACCTCGTATAAACTTTTCTACGCCTCTCTGTAATGCATCAAAATCAGCAGGACTGTTGGCTTTTAATATATTTCTATCCATAAATCGGCGTATGAATGGTATATTTATCTTCTGTGATTCATTAACGAGCAGAGGATGGCACACTATATCAAAAATACCGTCGGTCATCATGGTCAAAGCACATATGCTGCCGTCATACTTTCCAAAGCTCCAGTTTGCCTCTCCGCCGAGAAGTGGGAAAGTTTCGTTGAAAGCTTCACCTTTTTTTACCTGTGTGACGCATACATATTCTCCGTTGTATGTCAATGCTATGATACCGCCGTCACCGCATTGTCCATAATAAAGCTTTTTTCCGTCATATACTGCTGATGTGAGTGTGGTATTTAGTTCAGAAGGAGCTTCACCTATTTTTTTGGCATAGCGAATAACAGCAGTGTATGCACGGGAATATGCTTCCTTAAGCAAAGCTGTATAGAATCTGTCTTCCCGGCTTTTTCGTATGTTTTCTGATATATATGATATAACTGTTTCTACTGCGATCCTTGAGCCGATATCAGACTTTGACGCACTTCCGAGTCCGTCTGCTATGACAGCAATAGTATGGCCATCAGCAGTTTGTATTACATCAGAATGATCCTGGCAGACGCCATCTTTTTTGTCCATATGATCCGTACCTATAGCGGATACTTTAAAGTAGCCTATCATTGCAGTTCTCCGTTTATTCTTTTTTCATGATCACTTTGAAGGGTACACCTTCGGAGTCCCAGTTTCTCCGTGTGCGAATGAATGTGAAGATGAACTCATTGTTTGTCAGCTTTTCAATGTTAAATGTAATTGTTTCGCCAAGTGGCTCGCTGAGATATAGTTTGTTATCCGTTATTTCATAATTACAATTTGAGACCGATCCACTAACTATCAATTGTACTGTACCGTTCTTTTCAAATTTAAGATAAATATAGTCATTTTTAGATTCATCATCGATTTTTTTTGAAATGCCATTTTCGATTATTTCAACAGTTTTCCAGTTGCCGATGATCTTCTTTTCATAAGGACGTGCACAGTATAGCACTATCATCATGAGCAAAATTGATATCATCGCAAGAAGAGCTATTATAGTTTTTCTGTCAAATTTCTCGGTGACAGCCTTTACAATAGCTGTCGGAACACATTTCAGCTTTGACATGTCAAATGTTTTTGTCAGCGCAGAACTCTTCGGTGAAGTGCCTGGTGTTATCACAGGTGTAGGTGTGGGTGTATGTGCCGATGAGGGCGCAGATCGTGCAGGCGGAGGAACTGTAACTTTAACTTTTTTGGGTGTGATGACAGGTGGAGGAGCGTTATGTACAGCTGCTCTCGGTGCAGCCGGTGGGGGAGTGTTTGGTATAGTGTTCCTGTTTTCGCCGCATACCGAACATACACCGTTCGTCATAAGCTTTCCGCATTTCGGACATCTGACTGCCGTTTTTGGTACTGCTGACTGAATGGGCGCTGCCTGCTGAACAGCAGTTGGCTTTTTTCCGCATACGGGACATCTTTCAACATTTTCTGTGAGTTTTTTTCCACAACCATTACATATCATAGCTGTAAGTTCCTTTCAATGTTGTTATGAGCGTCAGTTCAGAGGTATTCGGAACATAGTGGCAGGGGCATCAACATCGATCGAAGAGGAATCGTCTGAACTTGTTCTCACAGCTGCAAGGCTTGAAGAAACAAACTTGAACAGTTCTGTGAAGTCGCAATTTTTTAGTCCGAATATATTGTTTTCATTGAAGATCTCGCGCATTATATCAACTCTGAAATTCTCAACTCCAACGCAGTATGCGACTACCTTTTTGTTTTCTTCCATCCATTTCAGACGTTCAGCAGCATCTATGTAATTGTCGTTAGGACCTCCGTCAGTGATACAGAATATCCATGGTCTGAAATATGGTGTCCCTGCATAGTTATATATATTTTTTTGTTGTGTTATCATATCCATTCCTTTTTCAAGAGCTTCGCCCATAACTGTCTGACCTTGAGCAGTAAGTATCGGAACTACCATATCCTCTACAGGAGTAAAGTCCTGAACTACATTTACCCTGCTGTCAAATGTGACAATTGCCACATCGATACAAGCCTTTGCACGAGCATCCATACTGCTTAAAGTCTGTTCTTTGAATGCTTTCAGACCCATATTAAGCTGACCTATTGCATTATTCATTTCCATGGATCCTGATGTGTCAAGCAGAAACACGCAAGCCACGTGTTTTTCAGTTGAATACTTTACGGGAGTATCGTCGAAACCCATTTGCTGTAATTTTGCCATATAATTACCTCCTAAGGAATATTTGTTTATCCACAAATTATTACGTAATTTAAAGAGATATATGTATATTTAATTAACTCTCGCTTTAAATTATATCATTGGTTATTCGACCATGCAATAGCTGCATCAAAAATGACACATTTCTCAGCATAAAAATCATTCACCGTTTAAATATTTTTTGAGCTCCCGGAATTGAATTAAAAATCAATTGAGCAGTGGTATAAAGTGAATGAATAAAAATTCATACTAAATCTATTGACTTGATATGAATTTGATGATATAATAACCATATCGACCGCATAATGCGGAGAAATATAGCTGAGGAGGAAAGTATAATGCCTATCAGAGTAAAGGAAAGTCTGCCCGCAGTAGACAAATTGAAAAAGGAAAA
>CADBTD010000369.1 GCA_902797535.1 uncultured Ruminococcus sp.
ATGGGGAAAGTTAGAAACACTTGTCGATGGAGAATGGGTGGAGTATAATCCTAAATAAATGAATGATACTTGCAAGCTGTGTGAGCGAACTCCGCTCCGCAGCTTTTTTCATTTTCCCCATAACAATCTGTCGAACGCAAAACTCTAATGAAACAGAAAGTTCATGCGCCCTGCGAATAGACTGTCACCGGAGAAACAGTTTCACCGTTTATGTCCTTGAAGCATGGACTCGGATCCTGTACAATGAGGGTCTGATAGACCTCGCAAGATGCAACCGTATGATTGCAGCAATAGGCAAGCTGAAGGAATAAAAAAGTAACTGCTGCATTTTTATGTGCAGCAGTAACTCGAATAATAAAAGTGTTCCTGTGATAAACCTGTATTTGCCGGGATACAGTGCAGAGTTATCGGAGGAGAGCGGACTTAGCTGACACACGTCAAGAAAAAGGGTCCTCCCTTGCACGAGCTTGCTTGCTGCCACCCCCATCCGCAGCAGCTTTACCTGAGAACCTTCCGGCGCACGCCGGCTGCCCGAAGACGTATAAACACCAAAACAACAGCGGCCGCAATACAGCACCCGAGCCCTGCTGCAGGCAGCACAGAGATCTTCTGACCTTCATCCTGCCGCTGACTGCTGTCCTCCGTGCGTGAGGACTCCCCGTCGGGAATGATCTCGCACCTGATGTCATTTTCAAGGGCATATCCGTGTGCAGCCGTACCTTCGCCGCAGCGCAGAACAAAGCCTTTGTCTGGCTCTACGGCATCTTCCTCATAATATACATACCCCACAGCGCATACTCCGATCTCTGAAACAGTATCGGGTATCGTGAGGGTCATGAGCGAACCGTCTCCCGCAAAAGCCTCCCTGCCGATAAACGTCAGTCCGTCGGGCAGCCTGATATCCTCAAGCAGACCGCATGAACCAAATGTGTATTCCTCTATCCGCTTCAGCCCCTGCGGAAGACTTACCCTTTTAAGACTGCCGCACCCGTTAAAGGCATAGCTGCCTATCTCGGAAACGCTGTCAGGTATATCCAGCTCCGTCAGATGTGCGCAATTCTCAAATGCGCCTCCCGCTATGCAGGTGACGGTCTCAGGTATGTCAATGCTTCTCAGCCCGAAGGCCGCACGGATAAGTCTGCTCCCGTCAGCGGTATAAATGCTGCCGCTGTCGGTCATGAAGCTTTTGTTTGAACTGTCTGTCTCAAAAACCGCCCCGATATTGCCGCTGAACGCTCTTTCGCCTATTTCTTCAAGCTGCGCCCCGAGCCTTACCGTGCCAAGACCGCAGTCCATGAATGCTCCGGCACCTATGCTCCTTACATTTTCCAGATCTATCTCCCTGAGTCCCGAACACCCCGCAAATGCATTGTCTCCGATGACCTCCACTGTGGACGGGAGCACGACTTTTCTGAGCTCCCCCGGATATTCGCTGAACGCACCGTCGGAAATGCATCTCACAGGCTTTCCTGCGATGCTTTCGGGTATTACAGCTTCCTCACCTGTATCTCCTGCTAATGTTATGGTCACACTGTCTTCGTCCTCCGTATAGTATGTTCCGTCACAGACCTGCGCACTGACTGCTGTACCCTCTGTATTCAGCACCTTTACACACGGACTGACGCAGACCGATAATATCGTCGCCATCATAAATATGATGCTCATTGATCTTTTCATATCCTTGTCTCCTTCATATGCTTTTCATGTGTATCTGAATAATTATACCCCATATCACCGGAAATTTCAAGAGCCTGCAGCGTATCCTGCCGAAAAACAAACAATATCCGCAATACCCTGCCGCTTGTCCGCGCAAAATTGAAATATCCTTGAAAAATGACAGAAGATGCTTGATTTTTCCCCCTCGCCGTGATATAATCAATACAGATTTTCTCGAAGGCAGAGCTTTCACTGAGCGGATAGACGATCATAAACGCTCATGGCTGTTCAAAAGCGGTCAGACCGTATCACATACCCGAAAAGACCGCCGTGATGCTTTGCGATCAACACCTCAAAATATCAGGGAGGTCATGTAATTGATATATACCGTAACGTTCAACCCCGCCATAGACTATGTGGTGCATACCGATATGATGAAACTCGGCGGGACCAACAGATCTTCCGCTGAGGAAATGTACTTCGGCGGCAAGGGCATAAACGTGTCCGCTGTGCTGATGGAACTCGGCGTGCCGTCAAGGGCGCTGGGCTTTACCGCAGGCTTTACAGGAGAGGCAATAGAAAACGGCATCAGAGCTATGGGCATCGAATCCGATTTCGTAAGGCTCCCCGAGGGCAATTCACGCATCAACGTCAAGATAAAGGCAGATGAAGAGACCGAA
>CADBTD010000370.1 GCA_902797535.1 uncultured Ruminococcus sp.
AAAGGATAAGGCGCTTTTTTGCATAAAAAAATACCCTTCGCTTTTCCAAAGGAGGGGGCGAAGAGTATCTTTTTAGGGTAAAAGGATCGGACAAGCAGCCGTTAAGCTGCTTTAGGGCTATTTTTTGTGGCTCCGTATCTTGATATCTATCGGAGCAAAAGCTGCGCAAAGCATGATAAGTGTGAACAGAGGTACGGGACTGTAAGGTGAAGCAGTGCTCTTGGTGCGCAGTATCTCATAGGCAGCCAGAACAGCAAAAACAATAAGAAGGGCAATGTATACCGCCCTGAAAATTGCAAGCTTCATCTCTCTTTTCACACAGTGTCACATCCTTTCGCAGTATGAACGGTCTGTCGCATAGCGGCTCCCACTGTGATTTTTCTGTGACTTAATAATAACACAAATCTTTTTACTAATCAATAGCTTTGTCCCGAATGGCAGAATATTGTCCCGAACGGGAATCACATTTTGTAATTTAAAGAAGTACGGGGGTCCCGCTTTTGAGTTCAAAAGCCCGATTTAACGCATTTTTTAGATATGTTTACAAAATGCAGTTGTTAAAATTGCACAAATGTTATGTGAATCTGTTGTACAAAAAGTAGAATCACGCAAAATACCGTAAGAAAAAAGCATTTCCCCTGTCCTATTTACAAAAGGGGTGATGATATGTTAAAATAGAGAAAAAATATGATCTTAAAGAGCTGATACGGATAGTACTCGCTGAAATGGCGCTTGAATGTGCTCTCGCACCCGCCGAAGCAGAGAAAGCCTTTGCGGAATATGTCCGTAAGCTCGAAAGTGAGGGGAAAAACTATGGAGAAAGACCGCCTTGAACAGATTATAACCGAAGCAAAGAACGGCGACAAGTCGGCTTTTGCGGAGCTTTATAGTGAATACCATGACAGGCTTTTCTTCTTTGTAATGAAAAATGTCGGGAGAAAGGATATGGCGGAAGATATCGTGCAGGAAACATTTCTTCGCTCTATGGAAAGAATATCCGACCTCCGTGACCCCTCGGCTTATTCGGCGTGGCTTCACTCTACAGCATATCGTTTGTGTCTTGACTGCTTCAAAGATGAAAAGCACAAGGCGCTTTTCGATACTGAGGAGGAAATGTCGGCTGCGCTCGATAATGTCAGTCTTGACGAACCTTTCGGGCTGCCCGAGGACTATGCGGTCAACGAGGAACTCAAAAGCGAGCTGAAACGTGTCATAGATTCTCTGAAGCCTGATGTGCGTGCGGCGGTGATACTTTATTACTATGATGACCGTCCGCTGTCAGAAGTTGCACACACTCTCGGCATAAATGAAAACGCCGCTTCGCAGAAGCTGCACCGTGCCCGTGCAAAGCTTGCAAAGGAGCTCGAGAAGTTCCGCTCAAAGGGCGGTATGCTCATGGCAGCACCTTTCGGCGTATTCATGCGGGATATCATACCTCAGCAGCAGGCAGGTGCATGGAAGTCGGGCGTTTCGGCGGTCAGCAGAGTGTCTTTCCCGAAAGCTGCAGCCGCTGCCGCAGCGGTCGCTGCCGCGGTTGGTATACCTCTGTGGCTGATATTCGATCAGAACAACGGGATCATGGGTGACATACGAAACGGAAGCAGTATTATAGATACCGTATCGGTAAATGAATACATTACCGATACAGATACAGATTCAGACAGCACTGCCGAGAGCGAGTCTCTGCCCGATACATCATCAGCGTCAGAGAGCGGCATAACCGTTATGTATTCGGGTCAGCGGCAGAATATCGCTCTTCCCGACAGCGCAGTCGAAGATCTGATAAATGCACTTGCGGATATTTCCGAAGATACAGCAGGCAGTGCCCCCGATGAAGCACTTCTCTCAGAGTGTTCTCAAAGCGGTCTTCTTATCACGGCGGCATTTGACGAGCCGAAGATGATATCTGTCGGCGGCAAAGATACGGAATGCACATCTATTACCGCAGGAAGGCGGGGCTTCGGTGAAGATTGCTTTATATCCGTAAACGGCGGAGGAATGATGCCTCTGCCATATGAAACGGTAAAGAATGTGCTTACTCTATGCCTTAAATC
>CADBTD010000371.1 GCA_902797535.1 uncultured Ruminococcus sp.
AATCTCGGCTCGTCAGCTGCCTCGCCGTTTCTTGTAAGAGTTCCGACTGCCTCAAGTCTGCCGTCATTGTCTGTAACTGCAACGGTAAAGGTATAAACAGTCTCATCTCTGGTATAGCCTGTATATGTGCTGTCAAGCTCACGCTCGAATATCTCATATACATATGTGCCGGCTGCATCAAATACTATGCTTCCGAACTGTGTTGCAGCACCTGTACCTGTTACAACAGCTGTGGTGTTTGCAGGCATCGGGATATTTTCCATGCCCTCAGCCGCCCTTATTCCGAAGCTGAACTCTCTGTCAGCGCCTTCGGGAACAGTACCGTCTACGACCTTGACTGCCGCAGGAACAGCTATCTCGGTGCTGTCAGCCCTGTACTTGTTTGTGAATACCGCCTGCTCTGCGGGAACGCCCTCTTTTGTAAGTGCTGCGGAGGCGGTGAGCACGCCATGAACATCAGTGACCTTTACAACATAAAGGTATACGGCTGTATCTCTTGTATATCCTGTACAGCTGTCATCAAGAGGCTGCTCGAATATCTCATAGATATATGTTCCGGGTGCTGTGAATGTTATATCACCGAATGCTGTTGCATTGCCTGCGCCTGTTACGGAAGCTGTGGTGTTTGCGGGCATCGGGATATCCTCATCCTGACCTGCAAGAGGTCTTATGGTAAATGTGAATGTCTTTGCATTGTCAGCAGGAACGTCGCCGTCTATCACCTTGACTACCGTCGGTGCTGCCGATACAGCTGCCTCGGGAGTATAATCATTGGTGAATATAACAGCGTCAGCAGCCTGACCGTTCTTTGTAAGAACGCCTGAAGCCTCAAGCTGACTGTTATTGTCAGTTACGGTAACAGTATAGGTGTATACCGTCTCATCTCTTGTATAGCCTGTATATGCCGCACCGCTGAACGGTTTCTCGTATATCTCATATACATATGTGCCGGCCCTGTCATAGACAATACCGCCTTCAAATGACGCTCTGCCCGAACCTGTAACAGTCACTTCGGTCTGTGCAGGCATCGGGATATCGCCCTGACCTGCCTTTGCCCTTATGCCGAATGTAAAGGTCTCATCAGAGGGTCTCTGCGCTCCCGTGAACGCCTTGTTTACATCAGGTATAACTACGGCATCACTTGGAGTGGTACGGTAATCATTTGTAAATATAAGCGTATCATCTGTTACTGAAACAGACTGTTCGTCCGCAGATGCCTGAGAGAACATATCTACACGGGTCACAACTAACTGACCGTTTTCATCATTAACATAAACGACTACATACTTAAGTGTGCTGTCATAAGTATATCCGCTGTCGCTTCCGCCTATCTCAAGTATCCTGTATACATAAGAGCCTGCCTTGTCAAAGGTTATCTCACCAAATTCAGCAGTGCCCTCACCTGTTATGGTAACAGTGTCGTTTTCGGGCATAGGCATTGTAGGTGCATAAGGCAGGAGCTTGAAAGTAAAGGTCTTTTCTTCCGGTCTTTCATCACCTGTTATCTTCTTTTCCACTGTGGGAAGTGTGAAGCTCACAGGCACTGCCTTATATGCATTGCTGAATACCACAGACTCAACTTCAACAGGTTCGTCAAGTTCATTGCCCTCATCATCGCGGGTCATATAAATATGCTGTGTAACTGTAAGCGTTGTCGGGTCTGCATACTGTACATCATCACGAACATCGCTTACGTTATACTCTACTCTGTACTGTGCTCTGCTGTAGGTAACTCCGGCATTAGTGCCCTGCTTTTCCTTTATGGTATAAGCATAGTTGCCTCTCTGAGGTCCTACTGCTGTGCCGTCGGGATTGGTCACGGTGGTGGGCTCTGTGCAAAGCGCCTTTCCGTAATCGTCTGCGATAGCTGTTGTTCTGCGTCCGCTAAGGTCTACCTTTACCGAGCTTATCTCATTGCCCCATCTGCCGTTGCTGTACGACCTGGGTGCAGGAGTGCCCTCTTCGGGTATTATCTCAAATTCTGCGGTGTCGGCAAATCCTTCGGGAACACTGTCACCGGTCATTTTCTTGGTTATTGCGGGCATATCGAGCTCAGCCGACTTGACACCGACAGTAACTATGTTGGATATGGTGGTGTCAGCACTCCACTGAGTGGTTGAATTCTGCTTTTCAGCATAGTATGCAGGCTCATTGTATGCAAGCACCTGAGCCTTTTCGCCTTCGCTCTCTGCTGTGGGCTTCTGGTCGGGATGTATCGTATCAGGAGCGGTCATCTTAAGATAAACGCTTACAGTAGTAGGCTTGTCATCACCTTCACCGAATTCAACGTCCTCGCCTATTGCGAATGCTATAGTCTTAACATTTGCCCATCCGCTGTAGCTGTCGGGGTCTACCTGCTTCCAGCCGTTTGCTTCGGTCAGGTCGCCGGGAACAAGACCCGCGTAACCTGCGTCATAGTCTGTTGCGAACTCTTCACGGGTATAATACTTGCTTGTGTTTACATATACCTTGATATCGCCGAACAGGCTTCTTGCCTCGGCTATGTCAACACCCTTTAATTTACCCTTCCAGTGAGGAAGTCCCGTATACGCATCATCAACATATGCCTCTTCTATCGAGTCATACAGAACGATGTTTTTTGCAACACCCTTATTGCAGAAGAACTGTATCTTATAGGTATAGTCATGACCTGCGTATAACTGGGTATGCTCCTTGAAATATGTGTCGTATTCATCAGCCTTTATCCACTTGAGAAGCTGAGTTGTAGAATAAACTACCCTGAATGTGCTTGTGGTGTTCATTCCGACTACGGTCTCTTCTTCGGTATCCTCATCCTCATCAATATCGTTGAATGCGTTTTCGCCGTTTTCGTCATCAACGTCGGGATATATCGAACCGTCATCGGGCCATACAGCAACTCCCTCAAGCTCAAGGGCATTTCCGTTCTCATCAAGGAACTGTGCTGTCATGTGGTTATCGAGCTTGTTGCTGTACATATCAGCATACTCACCAACGCACCTTACCCTGATAAGAGAACCTATTGCATACATCAGGTCATTTTCGTATTCACCTATCTTTACAAACGGCGTTTCATCATACTTTACCTTGATTATAGCCATCTGTCTGTGTGTGCCTCTGTAGTTATCTATCGTTTCGATAGTTATCTCGGGCACAGCTTCGGTATCCACCATCTCAACGTGTCCCGCATATCTTCCTACGACACCTTCCCAGGTATACTCGGAACTCTCGTCGTGATAGGAACGGGTGCGCTTTTCTGCATTCATTATGCTGAGACCTATGGGAAGAAGCTCGTGGAAAACTATCTCCTTGCTGTCAGCAAATGCACCGCTGTCTATAAGTGCCTGAAGATTTTCTATACTTGAAGAACCGCCGGATACAGCATCAAGATCCCATGTGAAGTATGCTCTTCCGTCAGCCTCTCTTGTGTTGTAGAGGACCTTTGACGCACCTGCAAAGAAATATGCCTCTTTCATATTGTTCTTTGCTACAAGTCGTCTTGATATGCGGCAGTTATCAGCATTATCCGCATCTCCGTTATGACCTTCATAAAGCTCGCCGTCAAGCTCTATGATATCTCGCTTCATCTCGGGATTTGTGGTTTCTATGCTGCTTCCGTCATGAGGATTGTCCCATACCTTGTTTCCGTCGGGATCGGTATAGTAGCCCATCTGCGCATCCCAGTTGAATATCTGGAAATTAGCCAGATCATTGTCTTCAAGATTCTGAAGGACCTTCTTTACAGTCGGGCCTTTGCTTCTCAGCACACCTGTAACCGTAGAGGAAAGCTTGATATCGCCGTTTGCCTTTTCGTAAACGAACTTTATCCTGTAAGCCTTGTTATGCTTTATCTTGAATACTCTGTTTCCGTCTTCATTTACATAAATACTACCGGAATTGTTTTCGGGCAGAGTTACATTCTGGTCAAACTGCCATTCGTCAGGTTTGTCAGAAGTCATTACATATACCTTCACAGGCTCTCTTTCAGGTATCGGAAGAGAATGCGCTTTGTCAACATCATTGTTGAGCATAACTGACTCGACCACATTGTGAACGACT
>CADBTD010000372.1 GCA_902797535.1 uncultured Ruminococcus sp.
CATCGTGAGTTACGCTATTCCCGATAATGAAGATGTAAGTAAATCATTCTTTGCGGATACAGAGGAAATACTGGATTCGTTAAGAGCAACGTAAAAGGAAAGATCAGATTGAAAAGGAAAATAACTGCGGTCATGCTTGCACTTACTGTTGTGCTTATGTCGGGATGCACCGAAAACGAGTCCGTAAAAACGGACAGCAGTTCCGGCGCCGGAAAACAGACAGCAGTATCTGAAAGCAGCACAGCGGCAAAAATGAGCCATTCGATAGGAGGAACGAAGTTTTCCTTCGCACTTCCTGCCGAGTTTGAAAAATTTCCGCTGAAAAACACTGACACCATGTACTTTGATACAGGGATAAGCGGCAGCGAGTTTTCGGTAATGGGTACATCACAGAACTGCTCACCCGAATTCAACAGAGAGCAGATACGCTCGATAATCGAAGGCAAGGAACTTGAGGATGTCACTGAGGAAACGGTGACCTTAGGCGGATATGAAGTGGTAAAGACCACCGCAAAGGGCAAATACGGTCTGTACCTGTCAGAGTGTACATTCTTTGACAACGGCGATCTTCTATGGGTGATGGCTGATGTGCCCGAAGAAAAAGCTGATGAGATATTTGCTGCGGCGGAAGGCGTTTTTGAGTCGCTGGAGCACAACGGCACGCCTGTCCGTACAGAGAGCGAAAGCTACGAGTGCAGTTTCTTTGAGTGTGAGATACCTCCAAAACTGGCAAAGGGATATGCTGTGGGCGAGACACTTGAAACAGGGTGCTACCTTTGCGGTGACCGAAATGAACAAAGCTGCAAGCTGACAGTAAAGGCTGTGCTTGACGGCAAGGACGCAGCTGCACACGCTGATGAAACAATGTCGGCAGAAAATGAAAAGGGGAGCTGCGAGCGTGATACTGCTGATTTTTACGGACAGCAGTCGCATCATCTGATCTCACGCCGTGAAGCAGACCCCAATGTGAAATTTGTATCGAACACGAGCGCCGAGTACTGGTACTTCGACAACGGCAGCTCGGTGGTTGAGATAATAATTGAAACACCCGAAGGCATGGAGCAGGCTTTTTTTGACAAGGTCAAGCCGCTGCTTGACAGCCTGAGATTCAAACAGTGACGACATATGACAGGAGGAAAAACTATGGACATAGCAGGACAGTGGAAAATAGCCTATACCTATGACTCAAAGAAAGGCTGGATAACCCCCGAAGAGGGCGAGGATATGCACACATATCTTATCGTGTTCAGCTTTGAGATAGACGGAAGTCTGCTTATGCTGATACCCATGGACAGGGAATTCTCGAAGGAAGAGATAGCCGTTATGAGCGAGGAAATGCTCGTTGATTTTGAAAATCAGGGGCTTTACGACCGCCGTCACCCGAATATGATAGTCACCGACCGTTCAAGCTGGAAATCTGAAGGCGGCAAGAACTATGTACATACCTCGGGCGAGGACGATTATTTTGTATCCAGCGAAACGCTTGCTCGTTTCAAGCGCACAGGCAATGAGTGGACCGAGGTAGCCGAGGAAGGCGAGTATATCCTGCCGAGAGGGGATATAAAGCTGGTCAGGGTGTAACGGTAATATAGAGGGAAACTATTATGTGGCAATCGCTGCACCAACCGTGGATCGTTAGGTTCGTATCTTGACCGCAAAGTAAATTACGGACCGACAGATGAGACGGAGAAAAACATATAACTTTTGATATGCAATTAAATTGAACAAAGCCCGCAGGCAATATCACCTGCGGGCTTTGCGCATTATCGCATTATCTTATCTCAAGTCTTCTCGAAGCGGGAACTTCGGGCTGTTTCTTCGGCAGAGTCATATAGAGTATTCCGTTTTTGTATTCGGCGTCGATATGGTCCTTGTCGATGCCGCTGATGTCAAAGCTCCTGCTGACCGAGCAATAGCTGCGCTCACGGCGGATATACTTCTTTTTCTTGTCGTCCTCATTGTCTTCAGCGGAGTGTTCTGCGGCAAGAGTCAGGCAGTCGCCCGAGATATCGAGCTTTATATCCTGCTTTTCAAAGCCGGGAAGCTCGGCTTCAAGCATGAACTTGTCGCCCTCATCTCTTATATCTGTTCTGAACGTCTGCATCCTCTGTGTGGGTGCTCCGAAGAAATCCCTCTCGAATGCATCGAATAAATCTCTGTTTCTGTCAAACGGTGTGATACCTAACATAAGTCATTCCTCCTTGAATATATCTGTCTTTTCATGAAGGCGCTCTGTTTTTCGGGAACGTCTTTGTTTACATAGTTATTGTACCCGATTTTTCACGATATATGCGATTCATCGGTCTCATTCCTTTCTGTTTTTCTTATCTTGATTATATGATACTTCCGCTTTTTGACAGAAATTTTAAAAGTTTGTGACAGATAGCTGAAAATTAGCACTCTCGGTGTGAGAGTGCTAATTTTGCGAAGAAAAAACTGCGCAGCTTTTAAACTGCGCAGTCTGTAGATCTTATGTTAAGGATCATTTGTCCTTTTTGTCCTTGCGTGCAACTATGATAAGTGCTGCGCTGATAAGTGCTGTTGCACCGAGTGCAGTACCTGCTCCGGTTGCAGGGTTGGAAGTAGCAGAGCCGCCTGCAGCATTGCTTGCGGAAGCGCCGCCTGTTGCAGCGGGAGCGCTTGTTGTGGGAGCAGCATTTGAAGCAGCTGCGCTTGATGCCGCAGTGCTTGAGCTTGCCGCTGATGAAGAATCGGTAGCTGCACCGCCTGTTCCGCCGTTAGAGCTTGTGTTAGCGTCAGCAATGGAGTTGGATGAAGTAGAAGCTGCACTTGAACTGTCAGCTACGCTGGAGCTGTCGGCAACACTTGAACTGTCAGCTACGCTGGAGCTGTCTGCCGCACTGGAGCTGTCGGCAGCGCTTGAACTGTCAACTGCACTTGAACTGTCAGCTACACTTGAACTGTCAGCTACGCTGGAGCTGTCGGCTACACTTGAACTGTCGGCAGTTTCACCGCCTGCTGCGTCGGAAGAAGAATCCTCCTGGCTGGAGCTTTCACCGGGGTCGGTGCTGTCACTTGCAGCTTCGGAAGAAGAATCCTGCTGTTCTTCGGAGCTGTCCTGAGAATCTGTGGTCTCACCTGCGGCTTCGGAAGAAGAATCCTGCTGGCTGGAGCTGTCCTGAGAATCTGTGGTCTCGCCTGCGGCCTCGGAAGAGGAATCCTGCTGTTCTTCGGAGCTGTCCTGAGAATCTGTGTTCTCACCTGCGGCCTCGGAAGAGGAATCCTGCTGGCTGGAGCTGTCCTGAGAATCGGTTGTCTCACCTGCTGCTTCGGAAGATGAATCCTTCTGTTCTTCGGAGCTGTCAGCTGCAGTTGAACTGTCTGCAGTGCTCGAACTGCTTGCCTGACTTGAGCTGTCGGCAGCGCTTGAACTGCTTGCCTGACTTGAGCTGTCGGCAGCGCTTGAACTGCTTGCCTGGCTTGAG
>CADBTD010000373.1 GCA_902797535.1 uncultured Ruminococcus sp.
AAATAGCCCGTGAACATAAACTGCTCACGGGCTGTAATGTTATTCAGTTTCAAACCGCAAAGACCTCATATCAAAGTCCGAGCCGGGCAGGAAAACCACGCTTAGCCGCACTATTCCGCTGATGCCCGAAATGTCATATGAACGCTCTGTATAGTCGTCTGACCCTTCAAATTCAGCGGTCATACGCTTCTCGCAGTCACCCTCAAAGCACAGATTAACGGTGTTTTTCTCAAGTGCCGAACGCCCTGTAATGTACAGTTTTACAGGCTTTTTGCCGCTGAAATCGAACTCTCCGAAATCAAGTATGACGTTGTTTCCTATGCCTGTGACATCGCCGCCGCTGACCGTAAAGGTGTCGCCGTAGATGTTTTCCGCAGAAGACGCAGGCAGCTCGGCTGTCTCTTTTTCCCGCCTTTCAAAGACAAAACCCTGAACATCATATCGCAGGTCGGACTCAAAGGAAATGGTGTGGATACCCCTCAAAACCTTGCGTAAACGGTAGGTTTTCGGCTGATAGGTCATCCAGACAGTGGGGATATCGTACTCAAGGTCGCCCAAAAGCTCGCCGTTTTCGGGAGTGCCGTCCCAGACTTTTATGCGGACGGGAGTAGAGTAATTTGCAAAAAGCGGTATCGTTATCCTGTCGCTTCCCACTGCCCCGAAATCCACTCTGCTGAAGCCGAACCAGCCGCCGCCCACCATGAATGCGGCACCGTGGTCTATGCCGTTTGAAGCATTTTCAGAGATGTCGTAAAGACCGCCCATGACCATGCTGTAAGGGTCTGTGAGCGCTTCTCCGATCCCCTCGGAGGTAAGTTTCAGTGCTGTGAAAATATGCACGCTGTCTGTGCCGTTTCTGCACAGGGCACGCAGGTAGAATTCACCGTCACCGAGGCAGTTTACCGTTATCATGCCGCCCTCTGCGGAGGTTATCTCGGCAAGACCCGAAACTATGCCCTTTTCGGTGGTCAGACGGTATTCGATATCGCCGCCGTAAACTGCATTTTCGGGGAAAACATCACAGCGGAAAGTCAGCACTCTGTGGTCTGCGTCAAAGTGGGTGCACTCACCCGAAAGTCCTATGCGTCTTACAGGGATGTCGGTTTTTTCATCGGGGCACTCAGCCTTGCGTGGGGTACAGCGGTGGAAAAAGCTGATACCGTTTATCGGATCGGCAGGAACAGAGTGCAGTGTTATTTCTGCGGTATCAAGAGATGGCGAGGTGACTTTCACAAGTATATCGCCGCTTTCCTCTGTGGGGGCGACTATCGCCAGAAGTCTGCCCGAAAACAGTCTGCGGGAGGTGGCTTTATACTGTTCGTAGTCGGTCTCGTCGCCGTTGTCAAGTCCCACAAGCCGTCCTGCGCCGCTGACCTCAACAAAGACTCTGTCGTTGGCATTTGCGGCGAAAACACCGTTTTTATCAGCCGCCGACATCTCTATGAAGATAAGCTCGTCACTGCCCGAGTGTATTTCGGTCTTATCGGGGGACAGGACGACATTTACAGCATCGGTGAAGGACTGTGCCGTATCCTTTGCGGTGACATTTCCGTTTTCGTCGTATGCAACTGCGGTGAGCACGCCTTTTCTGTAGGGTATCTTTACATCAAGGGTAAGGCGACGGCAGTTTCTGCGGTCAAAGCATTCTTCCTTTAAAAGCTCACCGTCAAGAAACAATGCGACTTTCGGGGCATTTGAGGCAACGCGGATATCAGTCATATGACCCTCGTCAAAATCCCAGTAAGGGAATATATGCACAAAGGGTGCGGTATCGTGGTCTGTCCAGGCAGAGCGGTAGATATAGGCGCTGTCCTTTGCAAAGCCTGCGGTATCGTACTGGCCGAAATAGCTGTTTTTGCTGCGGTAAGGGGTAGGCTCACCGATATAGTCAAAGCCTGTCCAGATAAACTGTCCTGCACAGTATTCACGGTCACGGTCAGCGATGATGTTATCTTCGACACAGCGTGATGCCCACACGGGGGCGCTGTTTCCGAGAGATGAGCAGTGTCCGTCATCCTCACAGAGAATAGGGCGCTCATAGGGGAAATGGTATATGCCTCTGCTTGACACAACAGAGGAAGTCTCACTGCCGAAAATGACCCAGTCGGGATGCTCGGCATGATGTTTGTCATAGAGTCTTTCGGAGTAGTTATAGCCTGCAATGCCGAGGATATCGGCGCAGCGGCGGGCACGCTCCTCTGCCATGTAGTTTGAGCCGATAGTCATAACAGCGTTGCAGAGAGGGTCGTGCTTTCTGACGAGGGACGCAAGTCTTGAGGTTATCTCCTGTCCCCTGTCGCCGGCGTGGGTGTCGTATATCTCATTGCCTATGCTCCAGCCTATAACGCAGGGGTGACAGCGGTCACGTCTTATCCACGAGGCAGTGTCACGG
>CADBTD010000374.1 GCA_902797535.1 uncultured Ruminococcus sp.
GTGAGCTTTTCTGCAAGCTCGCCGTCGTTGTCTTTTATGGCGCTGAGTATGGCGCGGTGCTCGGCAACAGCCTTTTCCGCCCTGCCTTCGGCGTGCAGGGAATGGTCTCTCGCCTTTTTTATGTAGTTGTGGAAATTCGACAGCATGAACCTCAGCGGACGGCTTCTTGACGCATCATAGATTATCTTGTGGAAATCACCGTCCAGCTTCCATATCTGCTCGGTGTCGTTTTTCATCAGGTAAAATTCCTGAAGTTCTACTATCTTTTCCAGCGCATGAAGCTCTTCCTCGGTTATCTTTTCTGCGCAGAGCCTTGATGCAAGACCCTCTATGCGTATGCGTATCTCGTAGATGTCCCTCGTGTCCTGCTCTGATACGCCAACGACCACAGCGCCCTTGTTGGGGATGTTTTTTACAAGACCCTCAAGCTCAAGCTGCATCAGCGCCTCACGGACGGGTGTCCTGCTGACCCCGAGCTCCTTTGACAGCTTCAGCTCGTTCATGCTGTCGCCGTCCTTGTATTCGCCGTCAAGAATGGCGTTTTCTATGGCATTGAACACTCTTATCCTGAGTGAACGGTCATCTGTTTCAAGTATCATGCGAGACTCCTTTCTGCTTCTATACCGTACTTCCTAACCAGCGATATCATCTCATCGTCGCTTATGACGGTCACTCTGCCGCCTGCATATTCCCTGTCTGCCCACTCTTTTATCTTTGCAACGGTGGGGTGTTTTTTGTCTATGGCGTTATCGCCCGAAAGCCTGTAATAGTTGTTTATCCAGCAGGCGATACCTGCCAGACCCGATGTCTGGCTGACTGCCACCAGCGGAGGTCTTCCGAGCAGCTTGTCCGTGTCGAAGATGTTGTATATCTCCTCATTCTTCATAAGGCCGTCGGCGTGTATGCCTGCCCTTGTCACATTGAAATTCTTTCCCACAAAGGGCGTCATCGGCGGAAGGTCATAGCCTGTTTCCTTTGAGATATAGTCGGCTATCTCGGTTATGACCGTCGTATCCATGCCGTCAAGAGTGCCCCTCAGCGATGCGTATTCAAACACCATGGCCTCGGTGGGAACATTTCCCGTGCGCTCGCCTATCCCCAGCAGGGAACAGTTCACTGCGCCTGCACCGTACAGCCACGCCGCAGAGGCATTTGCCACGCCCTTGTAAAAATCATTGTGTCCGTGCCATTCCAGCATATCACTGCCGAAGCCTGCATAGTGCTGCAGTCCATATATTATCCCCGGCACGCTTCTCGGAAGCTCCACCCCCGGGTAGGGCAGACCGTAGCCCATAGTATCGCAGGCGCGTATCTTCACGGGCACGCCGCTTTCTTCCGACAGCTTTTTCAGCTCTATGGCAAAAGGCAGTACAAATCCGCAGATATCCGCACGGGTGATATCCTCGAAATGGCATCTGGGACGCAGTCCTGCGTCAATACACTCTTTGACTATGCCCAGGTATTTATCCATAGCCTTTTTGCGGTCAAGACCCATTTTGTTGAATATGTGATAGTCAGAACATGACACCAGTATGCCCGTTTCCTTTACGCCGATGTTCTTCACCAGCTCGAAATCCTGTTTGTTCGCCCTTATCCATGTGGTTATCTCGGGAAACTCATACCCAAGCTCCATACATTTTTCCAGAGCCTTTCTGTCGTTTTCGGAATATACGAAAAACTCGGTCTGCCTGATGATGCCATTTTCTCCGCCCAGTCGGTGCATCATCTTGAATATTTTCACTATCTGTTCCGTGGTATAGGGCGCTCTTGACTGCTGGCCGTCACGGAAGGTCGTATCCGTTATATAGATGTTCCGGGGCATATTCATAGGGATCTGCCTGTTGCTGAAGACGGTCCTGGGCACCTGTGAGTAAGGGAACATCTCTCGGAAAAGCTGAGGTTCCTTAACGTCCTGCAGTTCGTACTTATGGGTATCATGTTCCGGCAGAGCGGTGTTTGTCATTATGTGTTCCATGTTGTGCCTCCTTTGTATTTATGGGTACAAGTATATCTGTATGATTGTATACAATTATACAACATCTTTTTCCATTTGTCAAGACCCTTTATGAAAAAAGTTTGATTTTCAGCTGAAAACGGCGTTTTTGGCGCAAAAAAGACACGGAGCGCAATGCTCCGTGTCCCGTTCTCAGAGCTCTCTTACCATGAGAGGCTCTTATTATTTAGTCTTTACTTCCACCTTTTTGCCTGCACCGGGGTAGTTTGTAGTGCCTACGGAAGCATATCCCTTTATCTTGAAGATATAGGTCGTCTTGCCCGAAAGCCCCGAAATGGTGTAGGAAGTGGCATTTGGGTCTTTGATGGTGGCTTTGAGGTCGTATCTGCGCTTTGCGGCGTTGTACTGATATACCTTATAGCCGTTGGCACCGTGAGTAGTGCTCCATGTCAGCTTGACGCTGTTTGCTGTAGGTGCAGCTGTGAGCTGCTTTACTGCAACAGTTCTTATGTTGAAGTTGAGAGTCGCTGTGCCTGTGTAGCGGTTTATGCCCTGTACCGTTACGCTTGCACGTCCCGGCTCACGGTTGTTTGAGTAAACGAGCTTGTAGTCGGTGTTTCTCACGAGCTTTGTGTTTCCGTCATAAACGGTGACTGCGGGAACTCTGTTTCTGCCCGTGTAGTACAGGTTCTTTGACTTGAGTGTCAGCTTGCAGGAGTTTATGTCTTTTGCAGACGGTACGGGGTCGGGGGAAACGTAGATGTCGGGCACGGAGTCTGTTTCGTGGTTGACCTCGAACATTCTCGCTATCATTTCCTTGAAGTCCTTGCGGGTAGCGGCATGGTGAGGATAGATGTAGCGCTCTTCCTTGGGTGCGCCGGGAGCGCCCTTGCCTTCCATTATCCTCCATGTGCAGGCCCAGGTAACGCCTTCCCATGCATAGTAGTCGATGTCATAGTAGTCTATAAAGTCATCAGATCTGCCGAAGTCTATAGCTCTTTCATAATTCTGTGTTTCGGCATATCTCATGAGCATTACGGCAACATCCTGCCTTGTTACCCATTCGCCGATGCCGAATTTATTATCCGAAATATCGGGAGTACCAAAGGCTATGTTGTGTTCCTGACCCCAGAGAAGTGCGTCCTCATACCATGCGCCCGACTTTACATCGGTGAATCTTGAACGTGATATCGAGGGTCTGGGTTTTCCTGCCATGTTGTAAAGGGTCTGAACGGCCTCTTCACGCCTGATAAGGTCTGCGTTTGTCACACCGTCGGGGATTATGACCTCGGCTGTGTCGGGAAGCTGGTACTTCTGCTGTGAAAGCAGTTTTACGTCATCGTCAAAGCTGAGCACATACTTGCTGTCGCCGCTGGTCGAATCGTCAATGCCGTAATCTATCGACCACTGTGTAGCTATCCCGAAAACGTCTTCCGTCACGCCCTCTTTATAGGTCTTTATCAGCAGGGGATTGTATCCTATGTCAAGGGTGGTGAAATCATTGATGAACGCCTGCAGGAAGTGCAGCTTGTTGTTGTGGGACAGGTCAAGATTGGTTATCTGATTGTCCGCACAGTCAAGGTAGAACAGCTTGGGGTTGTGAGACAGGTCAAGTGACTTGATCTGCTTGTTGTATGAAACGTTCAGCTTGGTAAGCTCGGGGTTTTTGCTTACGTCAACGTGGTCTGCGTTGATGAAAGCACAGTTGTAGTACTGAAGTCCCGGGCAGTAGCTGGTGTCAACGAATTTCAGTCCTCTGTTTGCCCATATGTCAAGACGCTTCATCTTGGGGTTGTGGGACAGGTCGAGGTGTGTCAGGTGGTTGTTGAGGGGATAATCCTCACCATTGTCGGGGTTGTTGAAAGCGTCAAGATGTCCCAGCTTGGGGTTGTGGCTCAGGTCGAGCTCGTCAAGTCCGCAGGAAGCGCAGATAAGATGCTCCAGCAGAGGGAACTTGCTCACATCAAGCTCACGCAGGTCACATTCGCTGCACTCGAGGTATGACATCTTGGTGCATCCGTCAAGGTTGAGCACTCTCAGCGTCGGGTTGTCAAAGCAGTACAGCCATTCAAGCGTGTCGGCATTTGCTCTGAAGTCGAGCTTGGTGAACTTGTTGTTTGATACCCATACACCCGTTATCTCGGGGTTTTTGCTCAGGTCAAGCTCTGTCAGCTCGTTGAATGACGCATATACGCCTCGAAGCTCGACAAGGTATTCGATACCGTCAAGGGATCTTATGCCCATGTGGTCGCACCAGATGTTTCTTGCCACAAGAAGCTCATCGGAGTCAAGGGTGCCGTCGCCGTTCTTATCAAACGTGCTTGAAACATAGGACCTGAATATAGGGTCGGGGAAAGTCGAGGCGGATATCCTTACGGGACGAATGCCGTAGTCGCCGTCTGCGGACTCTGTTTCATCGGCCATAGTTTCCTCAAGTCTGAGCTCCTTTTCGTCCTCCTTGCTAAGTTCGGGATCGTAAAAGGGGTCTTCTTCCTTTTCCTCTTCGGGAAGCTCTTCCGCTTCGGATACCTCTTCTTCTGCGGGTTTTTCCTCAGCATCATAAGTTTCCTCGGAAACTATCTGCTGCTCCTCTGCCTCAGCCGGCATCTCTTCTGCAAAGCAGGTGTCAGCCATACTGCCGAATGTCATTATTACCGACAGACAGCCTGCGATGAGCCGTGACAGTTTTCCTTTAGCTTTTCTCAATCTGATCTACTCCTTTCATCTTTTAAATCGATAACATAGAAAAAGCTATATGTTTTAATTATAACACAGTGTTATATATAAATCAATAGTCATATTATACTAAAAAAGGCAAAAAGTGGTCATTTATTGCGGAAATATCAAGTTTGATAAAAAGAACGGCTCTCTGTCCTGCTGCCCGGGGACATATTCAGCACCCGGTTTAGTTGTCCCCCGTTTTTACACACAAAAATATCCCGGATTGCATCTTACGCACACCCGGATGCAGTTTGCGCATAAAACTATTGATGTTTTCCGTTTCATTCGGTATAATACAGACATACCAAACAAAACAAGTCAAATCGAAAGGATGTTTAAAAAATGACAAACACGATCACAGCTAACACAGAGATCAGGAAGGAAACAAACAGATTCGTAAATGGTCTGGGCGTTCTTAAATACGGGCTTGCTGCTTTTCTGGCACTCGCAGGCGAAGGCATACTGGCTTACGGCATCGAGCAGAATATATATGGTGTAAGCATAAATGACTACAATTCAGTTCAGATGATCGTTCACTGGATACTGACCTA
>CADBTD010000375.1 GCA_902797535.1 uncultured Ruminococcus sp.
GCCGAGGGTGTTGCCGCAGCCTGCAAGAAGTGCTGCCGATAGAGCAGCTATAATTATGTCAGCCTTTTTCATAGCTATGTTCCTTTCATAAAATATACACGTTATTATACCATGATTTTTTATTCGTGTCAATGATTAAGGGCGAAAATTATATTTTGCATAAATCGAGTGGGTAAATATTTCCTCGTTAATTCAACAATTTTAAACGATAATACTCCTAAAAATGCTCAAATCTTCGTGTTGAATGAAGTCAAAAAATGTGGTATAATAAAAATGAAGAAAATCACGGTATATCGTCGTTTTAGAGTGGAGTGAGATATATGCCGAAGAGGAAAATAAACCACGAAGAAGTATTGGAATACGTCAAAAGTCTTTCATTTACGCAGTTTAAAGAGGTGGTCAGAGAATACGAGAAAAATCACTCTGTTCAACTTGAAGGTGAACTGAACAGCATCATAATTCTTGACTTGCAGCAGCGCTTGCAGGTGCTTGATGTCAACAAATGCTGTCCTTCATGCGGTTCACCTTGCAGACAAAAATACGGCAAGAGAAACGGAGTACAGACCTTCAGATGTACCGATTGCGAAAAAAGATATACGTTGTTCACGGGTACTATTCTTGAAAAAAGCCGCCTGCATTGGGACATATGGGTAAGACTGCTTGAAATGACGCTTAACGATTATTCCGTCCCTGCTATGATGAACGTATTAAAAAATGATTACGGTCTTAACGGGTTAGAACCCCGTACCGTATGGCAATGGCGTATGAAACTGATACACGCTCTTGCAAGCCTTCCTCTGCATGAACTCACCGGGGTAATACAGATAGACGAAACGTTTGTCAGAGAAGCACAGAAGGGCAGCAGAGAACTCGTATCATATTTGTCTAACGAAGAAAGAAAACCCCGCTATGGGCGTGTACCGTCCAAATACGGGGTAATGGGTTCTGAATTTGCTGCTATTACTACAGCCATAGACAACAGGGGCTATTCAATATGCAAAGTTACTTCGCTCGGCAGACTTACATATGATGTTTTTGTATCGGAATTTGAAGAGCATATCATAGAACCTGCATATATCTGCACCGATGCAAACAATATATACAGGACTTATTGTGAAATGCGTAATATCCCGCACTATGAAAAGCCTTCTAATTATGATAAGATCCTATCGGACAACGGATATGACCCTTCAACGCAGATGAAAGATTCAATAATTCAAAAGCTCTACGAACTTGATATGACAGATCACATATACAACATGGGAAGGCTTTCTTACAAAGAATTCAAAGAACTGAAAGAAAATAATAAGCTGTCGCTTGCCCGTGTGAATGAACTTCATGCCGACATAAAAGCGTTCATCAACGTGAAAATGAAAAATGTATCGACAAAATATCTGCAAGACTACATAGGATATTTTTGTTTCAGACGTAATTGGCGTGTGGATCACGGCAGATACCCTACATCAAGAATAGATGCCGAAGAACTGTTTGTTTCGATACTGAAATCAAAAGTAAACTATACCATTGCTGAGATAGAGGAAACAAAACTTGTTCTTCCCACTCCGACAAAAAAATATCTTGCCGAGCTGAAAAAAGAAACAGCAACGGCAAGATATGTTACCAATGATATGAAATTCGAGTTTGAAGAAGAGGATAATGTCGCTAACTTCAACAAGCGTGAGTATCTATTGTCTCTTCCGAAGAGCAGGCTGTACGACATAGCCAAAAGGTGCGGAATGAAGAAATACAGAAAACTTGCAGTGTATTCTCTTGTATCAGCTTTACTCAGACAGCCGGATCTTAGAACGGTGATTTATCAGATGATGCGGGAAAATAAGACTGATAGTAGATAATTATTATATCTTAGGTGGTTCAGAATGAAAGGTGTTTGACAAAAAATGCTCGCTTGGTGATATTTCAGAGATTTTTTTTTCTATATCTTCTATAGATTTGATTTCGTTTTCGGCAAGATAATTTATCAAATCTATAGAATTGCAAAGGAAGGTCTCAACATTTATGTATACAATATCATTATAAGCGGGCGACATTTGATTTTGACCTCTATATAATACAACTTTGTTTTTGATCGGATATCCAAAGAAATTTTCTACTTCTTTACAAAATTGTATATTACGCAAATGCTTCACTTGTTCATCACATGGGATTTCAGACAATTTCACTTCAATAGCAATCAAACTATTATACGAGTCAACCCCGATGACTAAATCAAATTCTGCGCCCTTTTTGTTTCTATATGACGTTACAAAATTATCGTCAAATATGTTTTTATCAAAGTCCTTTGCAATTTGACAATATACTATATCTTCTAACAGCCCGCCCCGAATATCGCTTTTCATCTTGTCTAAAATCATTTTTTGCTGTTTATGCGAATAATCATTGAAAAAATCTGTATAAATCAATGCATCTGCTAAAGCATCACATTGCGCATATCTTAAACCGCATTGAGTGAATGTATAACTGTTAATATCAGAATAGTATAAGGGCTGATTATTTATTGTTTTAGAATAATACAAAACATCTAAGTCAACAAGATACTCTATAATAGCGTCAATTATATTTTTATCAACATAATGATACAACTCATTTTTTATGCCTAAACAAATTCTGATTTTTTCATTTAATTCGTCTTTGTCCCAATGAGCCGTTTCAAAATCATTTTTAGTTAATAAATCAATTAGTGAGCCTAAGTCGTGAGAAGTAAAATCTTTGTTTATAACATTTGATAAAAAAGTACGATTGTTATATTCTATAACTTTATTAATTATTGTTGGGAGCTGATTTCTTTCTATTAAATCTCCTAATATATTATATCCTTCATTTCTACATTGATTCCATTTCTTTAAACTATTTGAAATGTTTTCACTGATTGCAGAATTAGTATAAACATTTCCACGATCCCGATTATACAAAGCTATTCCGTCTGTTAGAGTTCCGCCATATTCCATATATTTTAAGATGTCTTTACTTAGTAAGTGGTTATATTCTTTAAAAGAAATATATGTTGTTTGAATAAATTCAACTCTATCAAATAGTTCACCATTTGAAGCAATGAGAAATCCCAACGAATCAGTTCCGGTCACAACAACTTTTTTTCCTAAAGATGCATAATGATCAGCAAGAAAGCTACAAGTGTTAATAAAATCACGAAGCTTTGTTACTTCATCTATAAAAAAATAATCGCAATGCTCATATTTACTCATGAATTTTTTTAAATCAAATACTGATTCTCCATTATCACATATAACCAATAAGCATTTATTATAATCATTGATATGTTTGATTTCATGTAACATCATGATTGATTTGCCGGTTCTACGCAAACCATATAAGCAGCAAATTTTCCGATTATTTCCTGAATTAACAAAAGCATCTAAATCATTAAGTAGATATCTCTCGTTCTTTATGTTTTCTAAATCGCTCTCAACATAATCTTTTAGTATTTCTCCGTTGTAATCATACATAATATCACCTCTTTAATATATTATCTTTTTTTATATTATAACACGTTTAATCTATAACGTCAATATGTATAATAGAATAAATACTGAATCAACAGCGAAAACAACAACCATATGGAACAAAACCACGCACTAACAACAAAATATAAGGGCGAAAAAAGGCAAAAAAGCGGGAGAACGATGTCTCCCGCCTAACGTATTACAGCTTATATTATACAGACCACGCAAGTGAAATAAAGGGAACAGGCACTTCCCAATGAATGCTTGCGTACCATTCCATCATACAGCCTTTATACCAACCGTCAGTGTCAATGAATATATATTGACCGCGTTTAAATGAAACAGGACCATATGCGCCGCTGGTGCAGGTGAAATCTCTGTTTACATAATAATATCCGCGGGTCATATTTGAATTGCCGTAAGCGTCCGCAGTGATAGCGGTCTCCTTTGTGAGTTCCTTGTCTATGGAGTCGATACCTGTACCGGTGAAAGGTACGATTGCGAGTGCAGCAGCA
>CADBTD010000376.1 GCA_902797535.1 uncultured Ruminococcus sp.
GCCATCATATCCCGACATCCTTGCCGCCTCTGCACCTACGACCTGCGCAGTCACAGACACGCTCCAGCACTGACCGCACATCCTTATCCTGTACGCAGCATCAGCACTTCCGCATACCATGTACCCTACCCTTATCCCGGGCATAGCATACATCTTTGTGAGTGACCTTATGACCATGCATTTCTCGTTGAGGTCCTTTATTATCGTCTTTTTTGCAAATACTTCGGCAAACCATATAAAACTCTCGTCACATACGAACCAGATATCGTTCTCTTTGCATTTTTCGGCCATGGCTCTGAGTATCCCTTGCTTTACCGCACGCCCTGTGGGATTGTTCGGACTGCATATGAATACCATATCCGTGTCCTCACAGGCCTTGAGCGCAGTCTCCTCATCAAGCTCGAAATCCTTCTCCTCGCTGAGCCTTATACACTTTACCTCACAGCCTGCCTCCTCCAGAGCCTTTTCGTATTCCGTAAATGTCGGCGTTATCACCGAGGCTTTTTTCGGCTTCAGTGCATTCACCGTCCTGTAGATAAGATCTGCCGCACCGTTGCCGCATACTACCTGTTCGTCTGTGACCCCGGTCGACTGAGCCACCGCCGCCGCAAATCTCCTGCAGTACGGGTCAGGATATTTCTCACAATCATATATGCTCTTTATCGCTTTATCCCTTAAGCTATCCGGCATACCCATAGGGTTCAGATTCACCGAAAGATCGGTTATCCCCGAAAGACCGCTGAAATCTCCTCCGTGCCGCATTATCATATCATCATTCCTCCGAAAATAAGTATCCTGAACGCCGCACCCAGAAGCAGCATCACCGACGATGACACATACATCAGCCTGTTTGCACGGCGTATGTCGCCGCTTTCTATGGGTCTGCGGTCATCTCCTATAAATTCTTTCCTGTGTACCTCTCCGAAGTACACTGCATCACCCGCAAGCCTTACTCCCAGCGCTCCCGCACAGGCGGCCTCCGTCTGCGCAGAATTGGGGCTGTCATGCTTTAAGCGGTCACGCTTCCATATCCTGAAAGCACCCTTTCCGTCAAGCCCCGCAAGCGGTGCGGTCAGACACATTATCAGCGCCGTCAGCCGCGAAGGTATGAAGTTGAGCATATCGTCAGCCTTTGCCGCCGCTCTGCCTATATCCGCATACTTTGCATTTCGGTATCCTATCATCGAATCCATAGTATTCACGGCCTTGTATATAAAGCCGCACACTGCACCGCCGAGCGCCATGTAGAATATAGGGGCAGTCACCCCGTCTGATGTGTTCTCTGCCACAGTTTCCACCGCCGCACGGATTATCCCGTCGCGGTCAAGCACCGAGGTGTCACGCCCCACTATCATCGAAACAGCTTTCCTCGCTTCCTCGGTGTCGCCCTTCTCCGCCGCACGGCATACCTTCATGCTCTCGTTGTATAAACACCTTGCCGCAAGCATATAACAGGTCAGTATGCTTTCTGCTATAAGCCCCAGCACTATATGCACCTTGTAGCACACCATGAGAAGTATCAGCGGTGCGGCCGCCGACACCGTCACTACTGCCGCCGCCAGCACTGCCCCGCCCTTTCTCAGGTCTCTGTACTTTCTGCGCACCATCTTTTCAAAAGCCGCAATAAGATTTCCTATCGCCTTTATCGGATGAGGTATGCTGTACGGGTCACCTATGACAGCATCCAGCAGGAATCCCGCTATAAGCGGCACCGCCGTTATAAATCTGCTCATAGCTTCTCCTGCTCCGTCAGCTTTTCTCCGTCAAACTCACAGACATACCCATGACAGTTGTCTGTCAGATAGCTGTAATAGTCCCTGTGCGGCACTGCATACCTTTCAAGTATCGACATTATCGTGCCGCCGTGTACCACAAACGCCGCCGACTCGCATTTTCCCAGTGCGAACATCACCTTTTCAAAGCCGCCTATACAGCGCCACTTGAACTCCGCAGGGTCCTCTCCCCCGGGGAAAGCCATTCTTCCGCCGCTGTCTATCCACTTCTGATATTCCTCACTGCCGTTGAGCTCATCGTAATTCTTCCCCTCAAAGCTGCCGAAATCGCACTCGCGAAGGTCGTCGCATATTATCGGCTCCTTGCCGGGGAAAAGTATCCGAGCCGTTTCCATGCACCTTTTCATGGGACTGCATACAACAGCGTCACACTGCGGTATGTCAAGCGCCTTTAACTGCTCACGCCCCTCTTCGCAAAGCGGCTCGTCCGTCCTGCCTATGTACCTTTTTTCAAGATTTCCCTTTGTCATTGCGTGCCTTATGAAGTATATCTTCATATCTCTTCCCCCTTTATAATCTGTGCTATTCCGCAGGTAACTCTCCATACCTGCACGGAATGTCCTGCTGCTGTACAGCCGCATCTGCCCGTCTGCTCACGCCACTGCCGCTCCCCCTTGTCAAGGGGTATTATCCCGCAGCCTACTTCGTCGAGTATCAGTATCATGCCGCTGTTTTCCCTGCAAAGCCGCTCGGTGTATCTCACAGGGTCCTCCCTCTGCGCCATCAGCCGCTTTATCAGCTTGTGATAGCCGTATACGCACTCCGCCGAAAACACCTCGTCAAAACTGCATACACCGCCGTCAAGCATCTTTTCTTCACTTATCCCGAAACGCTCTCCCGCAAACTTTCTCTTGCCCTGATACGCTCCGCCCGTTATGAGTATCATCTTATCATCACCGATACCCTTTCCGCTGATACTGCCGCCGCAAGCGTCCATATCTCGCACAGCTGAAGAAACCACCCGCACAGGTCACCCGTCGTGCCGCCTAAAGTACTGTACGCCGCATGACGGTAGTACGCAAAAACAATAAGCGCCGTTACCGCCGCCGCCGCACCCGACAGCGGTGAAAGCACCGCGCCGCCCGCAGCAGCTGCTGCAAAGAAAAATATTCCAAGCCCTATGTTCACGCCCTTGTGCGAAGGCTTTACAAAGCTCTGCAAGGTACCCTCGCTTTTCGCCGCCCTGAATGTCACCGCAGATATACCGCTCAGAGCCCTTGACATCACAAAGCACAGCGCCGCTGTGCCCATAAGTCTTATGTCATCCACCTGCGTCCACAGCGCTCCCTGTATCATAAGATACAGACAAGCATATATCGCCGCAAATGAACCGATATGCGGGTCACTCATTATCTCCAGACGCTTCTGCTTGTCCGCAAATGAACACCTCGCATCTGTAAAATCGCAGAATCCGTCAAGATGTATGCCGCCTGTTACCGCTATAGGTATCAGCACCGCCACAGCCGCAAATACCGGACTGTTAAATCCAAGCATACGGCACAGCGCTCCCCAGCCGAAAATAAGTCCGCCTATAACTGCCCCTATTATCGGGAAAAGCCCCAGAGAATACCGCCTGTTTTCTTCACGCCACTCGACTTTCGGCATGGGTATCCTTGAATACATGAGAAACGCCGAGAATAATGACTTTATCATCCTATCTTACCTTTCAGCGCAACGGGTATCCCGTATACGCACTCTATCACATTGTCGGCAGTCTGCGCCAGCGCCGCATTTACCTGCCCGAGCACTTTTATGTACTCCGCTGTGCCGCCGTCATAGTCTATCCCGTCAGACCCCGTCTGCGATGTCACCATGACTATGTCCTCAGCCTTTTCTGCCAGCGCCTTTATCCCTGAAACTATCCGTCCGCAGGGGTCATCCGCAGGCTCTTCACAGAACATCTCGTTCGCACACAGATTGCCTATATCCTCTATCAGCACAGAACTTCCCAAAGGTATCACGGCACCGCCTATGTCCGTGTACCGCTCCACCGTCTCAAAGCCCTTGCCTCTGCGCATCTCCCTGTGCCGTGAAATGGTTATCTGTGCTTCCTCGCCGTAGGGCATCATGGTCGCTATGTATATCTTTGCCCCTTCGGCACCCTGTAAAAGCCCCTCCGCATATGAGGACCTGCCGCACTTTGAACCGCCTGTCACCAGCGTTATCATGAAAGCTCCACATACCTTTCTATGTTCGTATCCTCAAACCTGCGGGCATTGCGGTATATGCCCAGCGCCGCATCTATAAGCGGCAGAAGAAGCAGGCCGCCTGTGCCTTCACCCAGCCTGAGTCCCGCATCTATTACAGGCTCGGCTCCCGTAAGACTCAGCAAAGCATCCGCCGCAGGCTCTCCCGAACGGTGACTCGCCAGTATGAACGCCGCACAGTCGGGGGTGTACTTTACAGCAGCCGCCGCTGCCGCCGCCGATATTATCCCGTCCACTATCACGGGCATCCTGAAAAGCGCTCCGCCTATGAACAGTCCCGCCATAGCCGCTATCTCAAGTCCCCCCAGCTTCTGAAGCACCGAAAAAGCATCGTTCGGGTCGGGACGGTTTATCTCGATAGCCTGACGTATCACCGCCGCCTTTCGCCTCAGTCCCTTGTCCGAAAGCCCTGCACCTCGTCCCGTTACCTGCTCTGGAGGCAGTCCCAGCAGCACCGAAGACACCGCGCTCGCCGCAGTAGTGTTCCCTATGCCCATCTCGCCTGCAACGATTATCTTCACGCCTTCGGCCGCAAGCCTTCCCGCTATGTCTATACCCACAGCAAGCGCCTTTTTCGTCAGCGCCGATGACATTGCCGGACCGTGTACCATGTCACCGGTGCCATAGGCAACCTTCTTGTTTATGAGCCCCTCGCACTCCACGTCCGAGGCTATGCCCACATCCACAGTGACTACCCTCGCAC
>CADBTD010000377.1 GCA_902797535.1 uncultured Ruminococcus sp.
AATATTTGCACTCGCCGAAACGTAGTAGAAAAGCCCCCCTCCCCAAGCAATTGCGCACAGCGCATTTGCGGGGGTTCTCCCCTCTTGGACTCCCTTTCCTCTCTCCCTCTTCCCCATCTTACCCCATGTTTACTGTGTGGGTCTTTTATTTTGGCAGTAGCCGAAAATTTCATCACACCCTCGTCCCCTGTCAACTTACCCCTTTCCCGTCCCCTGTCAATCCACTCCCCGCTAAATACGCTTTTCCTCTTGACATCTCCCGTCAAAAATGGTATAATTATCATGCGACACAATTTCATAAGATTTTGCATGAAAGTATCACTTTTGCTCATGGTAAAAGTGCATACTCTTTTTCGTGTACTTTCTGCAAAGTCTCGAAATTGTGTCGCAGCAATCGGAGTTATGCATTTTTCGGTGCGTGGCTTCGGCTGCGCACTTTTTTATTTTTCTGGAGGCGAAATATTCATGAGAATTAGAAGTTTCATTTCAATTTCCGCTTCACTGTGCATCTGCCTGACACTAACAGCCTGCGGTAATTCATCAGAAACCAAGTTTGATACCGAAAATAGCACAACAACGACTTTACATGACACAACTACTGAAACCACTACTGAAGCAAAAAAAGAAATCATTCCCACCAAAACTGTCACAACTGAAGTGACTGAAGCAATTGAAACATCTGGTGAAACAAAAAAATTGACAGAATCCAAAACTGATTCTAATACCAATTACAAACCATCCGAAGAAATCATAAATGCAAGTTTTTCCTCGGGACTTGTACAAATCGGAAATGATATTTTTCGTCAAGGAGGATATAGTACTGTAGACCATTTCATAGAGGAATATGGTGATCGATATGATATGTCAGATATTAATCCCAACGGCTTAATATCTTCTAATAATATAGATACTACATCTGCAGTAATCATTTCTTTATCAGATTCAAATATCAAAATTAAAATACATTATATACCGAAAATGAATGAAAAAAATAAAACACGAATTGGCGATGCAATTATAACTGACATACATACAGTCACCGATCAAGATCAAGGGTTTCTTTATGTATGGTTTCCAAAAGGAATTAGAAATAATGCAGAAGGTTTTGATTATTATAATATACCTGAATTTTTAGAAAAAAACAATTTTAACAGTGTAACTGAAGATTACGTTAATGAACGTTTTTCATATCCCGATACATACTCAGAACTCAGCAAAGTATATTTTGATGGTGATTTAGATACTAATACTGGAATATTTGGCTTCTTTGCAGAAGCAGAGGACATAAACATCTTTGGGGTAAAACCAATATTTTATTATCAGTTCTTTTATCAATATGAAGATGCTTCAGCATATCGTTTTGATATTTCTACCATACAATGGAATCGTTGATCTCACAAACACCGCCCCCAAGGGCGGTGTTTTTTTACCCCTTTTCCACTCGTCTTTTCCCGCACTCCACCGCGTCCCACGCCACCCAACCCAAGCGGACGAAGAGTGCACCCCTTCGCGGGTGCGCGATGAGTCCGCCCTAAAAAAGCGAACCGTACCCAAAAATCCCACCCACCCAAATATCTCGTTCTCACATAAGCAATACCGCGTGTGTTCAGTCCACCCGCCCCAAGCGTCACCGCTTGCTAATTGTTCGTCAGGAAGCCTTTGTCAGCTTCTTGACCGCCGCCGAGGTCAGCACCGAAACACCGCAGAGGATCGACGCAGTGACTTCGTCGCACTGTGTGGAAATGAGCCTGTCAGTGTCGATGACGATGTCACTGCCGTAGACCGCCTCGGCAGCACACTTGCTGTCAATGCCGAGGATCGTGCCCGATGCCAGCGAGGACGCCTTGATGATGGTGACGCCGTAGGGTGTCACTACCTTGCCGCTAGACATGAAATCGGTGACACAGTACTTCATCTCGTCAAGCGCCAGAATGGCCGCCATGGTGTCGGGCGAACAAAGCATCACATCCATGTCAAAGGCATTCATCGAAGCCCAGAAAGCCGCCAGAGCCGCATAGGTAATGCTGCCCGAATATGTGCTGCCCGATGCCGATGATAACAGAGCACTTATGGCAGAACTGTTTATCGCTCTCGCGATCTGCGCTCCCAGTGTGCGCAGTATCACTCCGAATGCCTCAATGCGCTGCTTGCGTACCGCCTCAAAGGAACAGTCCGCTCTTCTCGCAAACTTCGTCAGCGCAGTCGCGGTGGAAGCCAGCTTTACAGTGGTCTGCGGCAGCTCGGCTAACTGCTCTACCCCTGCTTCACTGCCCGTAACAGTCACACTCAGCGCCCTGTAATCATAGGAATCTGTAAGACTGCTCGCCGCAGCTATCTCCCCGAGCAGACTCGCTCCGTCAAATCCGGCTCTTATCTCACGGCGTACATACTCCGGGAAAAGCACCGCACTGTCAGTTGTGCTGAAAAACCTCTCCACAGAGTCACAGCCCTTGCCCCTTACCTTTATGCCGAATCTCTTCAGCTGCCTCTCGTAAGCGTCAAGCCCCTCAAGCTCCGTGCCCTTGTACTGCCTGTCAGGGTCGAGCTCCGCCAGTACCTGTGTGAAACTTCTGCCGGCTACCGAATACATACTCTTCTCAAGCTTAATATCTGTATACATATATCATTTCTCCTTTTACTGTGTAAATATGTTATTTTCTTCTCCCGAGCCTGAACAGCCCGATGCGCTCCTCGCATTCTCCGCCGTCAGACTCCTCTTCGTCTTCACTGCTTCCAAGTATCCCCGATACCTTCTCGGGCTTCGCAAGACTCCTCGTGCGCTCCTTGAAGGCTATCAGACCGCTTATGTCCATGCTCTCGCACATCGCCTTTACTGCGTCGCCGTCATAGGCAGGAACAGTAAACTGCCCTAAACGCACTATCTCCGAGATAATGTCCCTCTTCGCTTTCGATACCTCGCTCATGCTCCCGTCAAGCATCTCCCTCAGCGCCTTTACCGCACTGTCATCCGATGCTCCGCCGTGAGCTTTCGTTATGCCTGCCCCGACCTGCGCAGGTATCGCCACAAATGACCACTCGTATGCATCTGTAGGCTCGTCCAGTATAACCTCGCACAGCTTTCCGCCGTAATACTGCCCCTTCACATGACTGCACGGCGACTTCCTTACGTCAGCTCCGCACAGAGAACATACCCTGCGCTTTACGGCACAGCTCACCGATACCTCCTTCTTGATGCCGCCGTCTATCTCTGCGATAAGATCCTTGTTTCCCTCGGTCCTCATCATGTACGCTCTCGCCAGAAGATATGTGTATACCTCCCCCGACCTTGTGCGCTTTTCAGGTTCACGCTTCACTTCGCATGAAAAGATCCTCGCTGTCTGATTTGAACTGCTCGCCTTGTGGTCAAATATCCCCGTTCTGCCGACAAAAAGCTCTGCCAGCTTTTCCAGCGCCGCTATGCTGAACCTCTCACAGTCACGGTCCGTTTCGTTGTCACACAGCTTCACAGGGAAAATGTATACTTCGTCCTCGCTCAGCTCCCTCCTCGACAGCTCGTTTATAAGCTCCATGTCACTCATCTGCTTCCCTCCTTGCCCGTATTTCCGTTTCCTCCGCCTGGGCATTGTATAACCTCGCCCTCGCAAGACTTTCCTCGTCCTGTAAGTTTACATTGTCCCAGACTATGTCCACCCGCTCGTCTATCCCGCACATCTGACAGTGCAGTGATATTATCCTCTTCATCATCGCCGTCAGCACCCTGCGGTAATAGTCTATCTCGCTTGTCAGAATGTCCGCCTGCTGACTGCTCATGCGCTCGGTCGTTGACCAGCTCAGCCCCAGCATGAACGGCGGTATCGACAGCTTCGATATCATCTGCTCCAGTATCTGCCGCACAGGCACCTCCGTCCCCAGTATCGGCCCGTCCGCTCCGATGACCTTGATGTCTACATCACCGACCGCCACGAAATCCTTGATATTCCCCGCTTTTGAGGCGTTCATGCCCTCCGCCCACTGACGGGCGATCTCCTCCGCACGCTCCTTCCCGAAACCCGTACTCTCTGCCGTCGGCTTGTAGGTCACCGCATAACGTACATTCCCTGCTCTGTCAAAGTTCTGACCTACAGTTTCAAATATTCTTAAAAGTATGTCGCTGAATACCGGCAGCCCCCTTAAAAGCGACCGCCCTTCGGGATCCTTCGGCGACGGGTTCAGCACCGAATACAAAAGCCTTTCGGGATGCTCGCATTTCACCTTACTGTCGGTGAATATGTTCCTGACTTCATAGCTCCCGTCAGGTAAAGTACGCACCTTGTACTGCGTGCAGTCCGCACAGTAAAGCCCCGCTATGCCATGCGTCCTTTCACTTAATATTATCTCACCCACAGCACGTCCGTAGGTCAGCAGCGAGTCGAGATACTGCTGCACGAACGTGTCCAGCGAACTCCCCGATATGCTTACAGGCATCTGCGAAAAATACTCGTTCAGCATCCGTTCCGTATTTTCATTTTCACATACTATCCTGTATCCGCCGGTCAGCCTTACCAGCTTTCCCAGCGCTGCATCTATTACAGGCACCTGCGACCTCAGCTGCTCGTAAAATCCTTCTTCAAAGGTCTTCTGCGTCAGAGCATACCTGTATCCCGAACTTCTTCCTGCTGATGCCGTCACCTCTGAAAATATCGGTAACACATTTCTTTTTCGTTTCATATTTTTTATTTACCTCCTTTCATATTTTCGCCTTCCGCAGCTTTTCCCCAAAGCCTTAAAAAAACTGCGGGAAACTGTACTTTATTCTGCTTCCCGAAAAAATTCTGCTTTCATATTTTTGCTGATCTGCCTCTTTCCGTTTTCGGCATAAAAGTGTTTTTCTCATTTCCGCTCTTTTTGTTTTACCGGATATTCTTCGGATAAAATTTTCATAATTATCTCCCGCCGCAGGATCTTGAAAATTTATCATTCGTCATATTTTGAGAAAAACCTCCGCCATATTTTTTCGCCGCACTTTCAGCAAAAATCAAAAGCTAATATTTTTACATTCTTTCCACAGAAGCAACAAAAAACGGCTGCTCAGGTTTTGTGATCTCACAAACAAAATATCGCATATCATCCATTGCGTGATCATTTTCCTTGCGGGGACTGTCTGTAAAAGTATTTTCCCAGCTGTATTCGGAAAATTCTCTGATGATGTCACGGCAGTTTTTTGAGAAAAACAGCTTTCCCGAAGCGAGAAGATCAGCGGTTTTTCTGATGCCTGTGACCACATCATTTTCTGCGCGGATCACAAAATATTTTCTGTGACGTTTTACACATTCTATAAATGAAGCCGCTGACGGATCTATGATTACTGCCGAAATATTTTTTTCTTCGGAAAGTTTTTCCAGAGCGGCGTAATGTTCTTCGTCTGTGCGCTGAAGTCCCGATGCTTTTGAATCGTAGTAGTATTCCGAGATCCTGTACCAGCTATTTCCTGATTTTCCCCAGAGTCCGAAAGAGGAAGGATTTACAGTTCCGTAGTCGCAGCTGATCATATACTCTGTAAATTTTTCCGGAAGGGTATCTACTATATGAAATGCGGGGTCGAACATCGGGTAAACCGCGCCTTCGGCCTGAGTCCATTTTCCCAGGATGAATCTGTCATAGAACACGCCCGTATACATTCTCTTATATCGCTCTTTTACTGCCGCCGAAAGAGACGGGTTATCGTCCATCGTGAGGTGAACGGTACAGAGTCTTTTTTCACACGCCCGGTCGAGCCATTCGGTCTTGAACCAATGGCAGCTGCCCGACGGGTTGCAATTGAACCACATCTTTGCGCCTGTGACGGAGCATCTTGCTGCTGACTGTTCAACAAAGCTGCGCGGCATAAGCACGCACTCATCGAACAGCACCCCTGCGAGTGTCATTCCCTGAATAAGGGCCGCAGAGCTTTCATCTCGTCCTCCGAAAAGGTAGTATCTGTTTTTACGGTCGCCCATACATATCTCGAACCAATTTGCCGAGATCTTTTCATGGAGCGTCATATTAGTACCTTTCAGCATTTTCCTCATAGGTTCGAGAACGTTACGTCTGGCGGAGCCGATAGTTTTTCCGCAGACTGCGAAATTTTCGCCTGTAAACTGCGTCATTGACCACAAGGTGAACGAAAGAGCCATACAAACCGTCTTTCCCGATCTGACCGAGCCGTCGCAAATTATTCCATCGTATTTTTTCCCGTCGGGCGTAAGCCACCAGTGAAAAATAACCTTTTGTCTTGCTGACGGTCTTGTCAGCGGAGGAGGGGCGGGTCTCACGGACTGCTGAAGCAGTTTCACCGCCATTTTCCTCATATCCTTTTTATATCTTTTACCCACCGATCAGTCATCGTCCTCCTCTCTTCCGTAGATAGCCTCGATAAGGCTGTAGCCGTCTTCTCTTCCTCGTCTTTTATCCTCTATCTCGCACAATTTCTCAAGTGCCCTGATACGGTCACAGAATTTTATCTCGACTGTACCCTTTCCCACCTTGATCTCAGAGATATAGGACAAGTCAAGAGTTTCCACGAGGTTTGGCGTGACCTCTGCGGTAAAAGCGAGGCGGACGGCATCATTTGGTCTGCCGAAAGCTATTTTTCTGAGTCCCTGTTCAGCGGGACATTCCGCTCCCTTCAATTTAAGGGAAGCGACTCGGTTTCTGACTGCCGATGTAAACAGCAGTTTCACGCCGTAGTAAGCTGCTTCCACGCCACGTTTTGCGCCTGCGTAGACAGCGGCTTCATAGCAATTGCCGCACTCGGCGAACTTTACGGCAAAGTCGGTCTGATTTACTGACATATCTTCTCCTTTCATAATAAAGATTTAATAAGTGAATAATTGACATGACTTTTACTTTGTTTCGTTATTGAAAATATCCGAAAGTTTGATACAATTCTCGGCTCCTGCCAAAATCAAAGACCCACAATGTAAACATGGGGTAAGATGGGGAAGAGGGAGAGGGGAAAGGGAGTTCAAGAGGGGAAACCCGTAGGGGGAGGGGGAAGAATCATGGGGCGCAC
>CADBTD010000378.1 GCA_902797535.1 uncultured Ruminococcus sp.
GAAAAACTTCTGGGTGAAGTTGGCGAACTGAAAAGAAAAATGCTTGAAGCCGAAAAACAGAAGGCAGATGAGATAATATCAGCACTCACAAATGAAAGCAGAAAGAGCTTCTGCGTGTTCACCGAAGGCATCAGTCGTGATATGATGCGTGAGATAGCCAATAAGGCTGTGCTGCTCACTGACGGTGCAGCAGGCGTATTCGGCAAGGAAGACTCGGGCTACAGCTATATCATAGCCTCGGAAAATATCCCCCTGAGAGAAAAGTCAAAAGAAATAAATGCCGCTCTCGGCGGCAAGGGCGGCGGCTCTGACAAGATGATACAGGGCAGTGTCACCGCAGACAGACAGGCTATTGAGGATCACTTCTCAAAGCTCGATTAAGCCATAAAAAATTTCAGCAGATGTCTCCAAAAAAGACATCTGCTGTTTTTCTTTAACAGAATTTACCCGACGTTATTGTTCGGGTCATATGCGAAGTTCAGTATCACAGGATATATGTACACCACAAAAGCTGCTGCTGCGACTGTCACCCTGACAGCAAGCTGTGACAGCTTCACTGCCCTGTCAGACAGCTTCGGCTTTTTCTTTCTAATGATGACCGCATAGACCGCCGCTCCTGCAAGCCCCATGACCGATAATGCCGCCGAAGGCAGGAATGCAGGCGGAATATAGCTTATCCTGATGTCATTTTCACCGCTTTCAAGCTCAAATGCCATAAAGTCGGAAAGCACACGCTCACAGCTGACCTTTTTTCCGTTGACCCTTACCGTAAAGCCCTTGCTGTACGGCACTGTTAGAAGGCAGGCACTGCCGCCGTCCGAGGTGATACTTCCTCTTATGACTCCCCTCTTGTAGGTCAGGTCTGCACAGTTTGTCCTGCCGACAGCCTCGCCCAGCTTGTCAAGGTCAAGTCCGAACACACCGAAAGACCCAACATCAAGATCTTTTCTCGCTCTCAGCTTTACGGTGACCCTTTCGTTCTCAAACGTTCCCAGACTCAGAAATCCGTTGTCCGTGTTGGTGGGATAGCTCCGGCGTATCTCTATATCATTTACCGTGACAGTCAGGCCGTCAAAGTAATTCTCCGCAAGGTTGTTGGAGAAATTCCCGAAGCAGTCTGCATAAAGGCTCTGTCTGCCAGAAACGTTTATGTCATATACAAGCTCGGTCCCGCCGCTTACAGATACACCGTTCTGCGTTCTTGTAAGTCCCTCATTTTCAAAAGGCAGGTACTCAGTGACCGCCTCACCTCCGAAGACGCTCTCAAAAAGGAACTGCTGTATGCCTGCTCGTGACCTGTCTTCGGGGAGCTCTTTCACAGAGAAAATATCTCTGCTTACTTCCATGGCAGGCGAAAGGTAAAGCTCTTTCTCCTCTGCCCTGAATCCGTTGTGTGCGGCAATAGTGCGCTCATCGGGGTCGCCCCTTGATATTTTGTATCTGACACCGTACAAAGCATCAGAAAGCTCTGTTGAGCTGCCTGTGCCCGTTTCCACCCAGACACTGGTATAGCCGAGCCGCTTGTGCTGATACATGAACTCCTTGTCGGTCAGCGAGGTGTAATGCCCCAGCGTGTTCAGGCCCATAGCACCTATAGTGTTGTAGTCGGTTATCTTTCCGTCAGTGACAGTCCTGTACAGGCTTTCATCACGGGGCATATCCCTGCTGAGCTCCATAAGAGAAATGAAATCGTCACTGCGGTGAACGTTCTTTTCAAACGCCGAGGCAATATACACCCTTGTATTTCCGTAGGACTCAAAGGTCACCAGCGCTGCAAGAACGATGACAAACATTTCCCTGTCAAGCAGCCTGAACTTGTATACAAGGTATACAGCAGCATAGCACATCACCGCAAACAGGAACATTGCCGAGAGCTTGTCAAGTGATGTTCTGTCACCGTATATGGTCGAGGTATAGTGTGTAAGCTCTTCCATGTGAAGCGTTATGTAATCACTGTTGAGCCTTATATACAGATACACCACCGCAGACACGAACACTATTGTCAGATACATTGACAGGGCGTTTTTTCTCTTGTCTGATATCTTTATCTCATCAGCATCACGTTCAAGATATACCGCACAGCA